>NZ_JBFUHR010000016.1:0-144480 GCF_056402295.1 Pseudomonas sp. P4_B3 | reverse complement strand
GTGACGATCACCGGCAGCAGCATGGCAACGCGCATCAGCTTGACCACCGTGGCCGTGTCGCCGGTCTCGGTCGACATGCTGTAGCCGGCGCCGACCACCTGGGCCACGTCGTGGATTGTGGCGCCGAGGAACACCCCCGCCACCTGCGGCGATAACTGCAGCCAGTTGGCGATCATCGGATAGACGATCATCGCCAGCGTGGACAGCGCCGAGACGCCGATCACCGTGAACAGTGTGGCGCGTTCTTTCTGCGGATGGTTCGGCAGTGCCGCCGCCAGGGCCAGTGCCGCCGAGGCGCCGCAGATGGCCGTCGCGCCGCCGGTGAGCATGCCGAACAGACGCTGGAAGCCCAGGGCCTTGGCCGCAACCACCGAAACACTGATGGTCACCACCACCAGAATCACCACCAGCGCTATCGGCTTCCAGCCCAGCGCCGCCATTTGCTCCAGGGTGATGCGCATGCCCAACAGCGCCACGCCGATGCGCAGCACGGTGCGGGCGGTGAACTCGATGCCGGCCTTGCACGGGCCGTCATCGGCGAGAAAATTCAGGGCCATGCCCAGCAGCAAGGCAAACAGCATGACCGGCGCACCGTAGTGCTCGGACAGGAACGACGCGGCGGCCGCCACGATCAGGCTGACGATAAACCCCGGTGCCAGTTCGCGCGTGCGACTGTGGATACGGGTGAGAGCAATGGCGCTCATGACGCGGACTCCTCGGATGCGATGACGATAAACGCCTGGCCGTCGATGTTCTCGACCGGGTAGTTGGTGACTTTGACCTGGGTGGAATTGAGCAGGTAGCCGCTGCGCAAATCGAAGCGCAGGCCATGGGCGCAGCATTGAATCACCCGCCCCTCAAGACGCCCGCCACACAGCGAGGCGCCCTGATGCGGGCAGCTGTCGTCGATGGCAAACAGCTGCCCGTCGACGTTGAACAACGCCAGGCTTTTGTCTTCGAATTCGAACAGCGCCCGGCCACCGGCCTGCGGGTGTTTGCCGGCAGGTACGGGAATGCGCCGGGTCATGCCGATTGCCGCTCGCGATCACTTTCTTTCAGTGCCTGGCTCATGGCTGCCAGCAATGTCTCGGCAGGCTGTGCGCCCACCACCGTCATGCGGCGGTCGAACTGAAAACCCGGTACGCCACTGCTCGCTCCGGAAAAGCCTTCAAATGGAGAGGCGTCGCCATTCAGGCAATCGGCCACGGCCCCCACTTCAATGCCGCAGGAGCGGGCAATGGCGAGCAAGGTCTCACGGCAACCGAGATCTTCGCCCTTCTGGAAATATGCCGCGAACAGGCGCTCAAGCAAGACGTCACTCTGGACAGCATTGCCCAGCGCACCGACACGCTCGAACAAACGATGAGCGTCTGCGGTGTTGGGCATGGTCGCGATGCGGCTGAAATCGATAGCCAACCCGACTGCCGCCGCAGCCTGCCGGACCTGGGCCTGACGCATGGCCACTGCGTCCGCATCGCCCAGGCGCTTGCGATAGAAATCGGCGAAGGGTTCACCTTGTACCGGCAGCTGCGGCAGCAACTGCACCCCGTGCCACACCGTGGTGATCTGCACATCCGGGTGGCGACTGCGAAACTGCACCTGCGCATGCTCCAGTTGGCGTTTGCCGATCAGGCACCAGGGGCAGATAAAATCGAAAAACACATCAATACGTAAACGACGACTCACAACTTCACCTCTATCCCGGCTGCACTGAAGGGCTCAGGCACGCTCTGACCCTCAAGCCGGGCGATATCTTTTTGGTAATGACACTTGGCATAGAAGAACACCGCTGCCGCCGCGAGGCTGACCAGTGGCACTAATTGGAAAGCGGCATGCAGGCCGATGAGGTCGGACACACGGCCAGTCAGGAACGGCCCGGGTGCCAGCCCCAGCAGGTTATTGGCCAGGGTCAGCGTGGCGAACGCCGTACCGTGGACGGAGTAATGGGTCAGGTTGGCAACCATCGCACCGGCGGGGCCGGTGGTGCCGGTGGCAATCGCCATGCCCAGACAGATCAGCGCCAGTTGCGCAGGCCCTGCCGACAATGCGAACGCTGCCGACAGCAGCAGGCAACTGCCCAGGCAAAAACCAATGGCCAGGCTGACCTTGCGCTCCGGCGAGTTCCGACACAGGCGGTCGCTAAGCATGCCGCACAGGATCATCCCCGCGCCGCTGCACAACACGATGATCGCCGCCATGCCACCGGCCTTGTCGGTGGGCATGTCGTAGTAGCGATTGAGGTAGCTGGGAATCCACACCATCACCGTACCGCCGACGAACAACTGCAAGCCGCTGGCGACGTAGGTCGCTACCACCGAACGGCTGGACCACAGCGTGCGCAGCGGACGCTTGACCGCGGCGGCCGTCTTGTTCGCAATCTGCGCGGCACGTTGTGGCGCAATGCGCGCCTCCTTGACGATGAGCGGGTAAAGCACCGCCAGAAACAGGCCAAACAGCGACATGCCGGCGAACGACCAGCGCCAGCCCAGCTTGGCGGCAATCGCACCGCCCAAAGCCATGCCCAACACCGAACCGAACATGCCGCCTGCCATGAAGGCACTGGCCAGGGTGGCGCGCATGTGTTTGGGGAACACCGAGATCACCACGGCGATGCCCACGCTGCCGTAGGCGGCTTCGCCGACGCCGACCATGAATCGCGCGATGAACATCTGCTGGTAGTCCTGAGCCAACGCGCAACCCAGGGTCGCCACGCTCCACAGAAAAGCCATCAGCGCCAGGCTCTTGACCCGGCCGAAACGGTCGGCCATCAACGACAGGGGAAACGTCAGCAGGCCGACCATCAGGGCCACGATGCCACTGAGCAGACCGAGCTGACCGTCGCTCAACGCCCACTCGCTCTTGAGCAGCGGGAATACCGCGTTCAGCACCTGACGCGACATGTAATCGGAAATCAACAGGCCGAACGTCAAGGCAAAGACGATCCAGGCATATTGGCGCGCAACGCCGACTCCGCCGGAGTCGTCATCGTCAGCGGCGATTGGGTGAAAGGCCATGCAGCCTCCTCAAGAGCTTTGTTTTATTTTTGTTATCAAGCGTGTAACGGTCAGGCGGACGAGAGGTCACGGCCTCTCGTCCCGACCCTCGGTCAGCCGCGTTGCGGCACGCCTTTCTGCCCAGCCTTGCGGTTGGGGGCCATGCCGTTGGCCAACAGGGTTTCTTCGATGGTTTCGTACTGCACGCCGATGCGGTAGATCTCGCGGGCTTCTTTGCCGGTGGCGATTTCACGGCCCAGTTCATGGGCAATGCGCACGGTTTGCCGGATCTGTGCAACCGAGCCGAAACGATCGCCCTTGTGATCAATGATAGTGTCTTCATTGCCCACACGCGGGTGCATGCCCATGGCCATCGACATGGTGTTGAATGGCATGACGTTCTTGAGCAGCGATTCGGAGGTCACAGTAGAACCGTCCGGCGCGCGGTGGAGGAAGTTGAAGAAGTTGAACGGATTCGGACCATCGAAACCGCCGCCGATGCCGATCCAGGTCAGGTTCAACGGACCTTTGTAGACGCCCCTGCGCACCAGACGCTCGAGGGTTTCCAAGGCATGCATGCCGGTCAGCTGGAAGTGTGGCTGGATGCCGTTGTCCATCAGGCGCTTGAGGTGCTCGGCAACCCAGGCCGGGCCAGCCGGTACGGTCATCTCGCTGTAGGCCGCCTGGATCATCGGGTTGGCCAGGGAGGTGCCTTCCAGGTATTCCGGATACAGCAGCTCCATGATGTTCATCTGGGTGGTGTTGATCGCGACCGTGACCTGATCCGGTTTCGGCGTCAGCTCGGCCAGCATGTGGCGAGTGTCGTCGGACAGCCACTTGGCCGCTTCACCGTCGCTTTCCGGAGCGAAGGAAATCGAGCCACCGACCTGGATGATCATGTCTGGCACGGCTTCACGCACACCGGCGATCAACTCGTTGAACTTCGACAGACGCTTGGAACCCTTGCCGTCCAGTTCGCGCACATGCAGGTGCAGCACGGTGGCGCCGGCTTCATAGCAATCGACCGCTTTCTGGACTTGCTCATCCATGGTCAGCGGGATGTCTTCCGGGAAGTCTTCAGGCATCCATTCAGGGCCGTACGGGGCCACGGTGATGACTACCTTTTCCATGTTTTCCGGGTGCAGGGAATCGTCGAAGAATTGCATGGTCTACTCCAGTTCTTATGATTGTCCCGCCCACCCGGGGTCGTGCCGGGCAGACGTGTTTACGAGTGCGAATGCTTTGAGTGCGGATGCAAGTGGCGTTCGATCAGAACGTCTTGTCGCCGATGATCCCGGCGCGATCCATCTTGCGATGGCACGGCGGGTAATCCATGACGGCGTAGTGCTGGGTACTGCGGTTGTCCCAGATGGCGATGCTGTTGGGCTTCCAGCGCCAGCGCACCTGATACTCGGGGATGTACGCCTGGCTGATCAGGTAGCGCAGCAACTCGCTGGCGCCGGGGTTGGCGTCCTGGCCAAAGCGCACCCGCTCAGGGGTGTGGTAGTTGCTGATGTGGGTGGTGAAGGCGTTGACGAACAGCACCTTCTCGCCGGTTTCCGGATGGGTGCGCACCACCGGGTGTTCGGCGTCCGGGTACATCGCTTTGAGCGCCAGACGCTTTTCGATCGGCATCGCCGCACCGAAACTCGCTTCGATGCTATGGCGAGCGCGCAGGTCGGCGATCTTGACCTTCACGTCTTCCGGCAAACGCGCGTAAGCCTCGACCATGTTGGCCCACATGGTGTCGCCGCCCACTGGCGGGCACTCCACGCAGCGCAGCACGCAGCCCATCGGCGGCGCCTCGCGCCAGGTGGCGTCGCTGTGCCAGGCGTTTTCGTAGCGGTCCGCCGGCTGGTCCGGTTTCTTGTAGATCTGTACCAGACCCGGATGCTCCGGATCGCTACCGGCCACCGGATGATCCTCCAGCTCGCCGAAGCGTCGGGCGAAGGCCACGTGCTCGGCGCGGGTGATGTCCTGATCACGCAGGAACACCACGCGGTGCTTGAGTAACTGGGCACGGATCTCGGCAAACAGGCCGTCGTCATGGACTGCGTCGGCCAGGTTGACGCCGATCAGTTCGGCGCCGATGGAGCAGGTCAATTGTTCGACTTTCATGGCTGGCCGCTCCTTAAACGACGAAAATCGAAGAGCCGGTAGTCTTGCGCGATTCAAGGTCGCGATGAGCCTGCACGGCGTCCTGCAACGCGTAGTGCTGGTTGATCTCGATCTTGATCCGGCCGCTGCCGACATGGTCGAACAGTTCGCCAGCCAGGGCGGCTTTTTCCGCAGGGTCGCTGATGTAGTTGGCCAGGGCCGGACGGGTCAGGAACAGCGAGCCTTTCATCGCCAGCATCACCGGGTCGAACGCCGGGATCGGGCCGGACGCAGTACCCACGCAGACCATCAGGCCACGGGGTTTCAACGAATCCAGCGAACCCATGAAGGTGTTCTTGCCGACGCTGTCGAACACCACGTTGACGCCCACGCCGTCGGTCAATTCGCGAACGCGAGCGGCGACGTCTTCATGGCTGTAATTGATCGTATGGTCGCAACCGTGAGCCCGGGCGATTTCCGCCTTTTGCTCGGTCGACACCGTGCCGATCACGTTCAAGCCCAGCAATTTGGCCCACTGCGAAACGATCAGACCGACACCGCCAGCGGCGGCATGCAGCAGAATGCTGTCGCCCGGCTTGAAGTCGTAGATGCGGCGCATCAGATACGAAGACGTCAGGCCACGCATGGTCATCGCGGCGGCGGTCTCGAAGCTGATGGTTTCCGGCAGCTTGATCAGCGGCGCAGCCGGGATCAGGCGCTCGGTGCTGTAGGCACCGAGGGTGTTGAGGAAACCGGTGTAGGTGACGCGATCACCGACCTCGACATTGGTGACCCCTACACCAACGGCCTGGACTACGCCAGAGGCCTCGACGCCCATGCCGTTGGGCAGTGGAATCGCATAGGTACCGTTACGGAAATAGGTGTCGGCATAGTTCAGGCCAACTGCCACATGACGAAGCCGAACCTGGCCCGGACCGGGTTCGCCGACTTCGACGTCCTCATAACGCAGGACTTCGGGACCACCGGTTTCGTAGAAGCGTACGGCTTTAGCCATTTTTCTTATTCTCCAATCTGCAATATGGGCGTGTTGCATCGAATTGCGTTGATTGGACTGTAGGACGAGGCCTGTCGGGACGCTTCTCATCAGACGACAATGGCTTTTCATTTGGTGACAGGCAGAAACGGGATCGTCCCAGACGGCCCCGCCGCCACCTGCGCTATCATCGCCCGCCTCGATACCCCAAGAGTCTTGAACCTGGATGTCTGACACCCTGCCACTGCTCGACGATTACCAAGCCTTGCCCCCGGTCCTGGCCGGCCCGCTGTTGCGGCGCCTGGAGCCCACGCGACTGGTGCTGTGGCTGGTGGGTTCCCGGGCGCTGGCGCTGACCTTGCGCTTGCAGGGCGTCGGCGATATCCGTCTGGATGCCGGGCAATGCGCGGTGATTGCAGTGGGGGCTCATGCCTATGTGCACTTGATCGATGTGCAACTCGATTGCGCCCTGCCCTGGGACGAGTCGATCGACTATGACCTGCTGATCGATGGCACAGAGAAAGGCATCGCCGACTGGGCGCCGCATTTGCTGTACGGCCATGCCCGATGCCCGAACTTCGTCCTGCGCGCACGGGTCGACCAGTTGCTGCATGGCTCTTGCCGCAAGCCTCACCACCCGGCGGTAGACGGCTTGCTCTGCGTCGACCAGTTGCTGGCGCAAAAGCACGACGCCAAGGATCGTCCGGCACTGCTGATGATGACCGGCGATCAGGTCTACGCCGACGATGTCGCGGGGCCGATGTTGCGGGCGATTCATGCCTTGATCGAGCGTCTGGGGCTGTTCGGGGAGCACCTCGAAGGCACGGTGGTCAACGACAGCGCCAGGCTCTACGAGCATCCGGCCAGTTACTACCACCGTGCAGATCTGCTGCCGTCGCTGCAAAGCAATGAAACCCTGCGCGAGCGGTTTTTCGGTGGCGCACGCAAGCCGATTTTCACCAGCAGCAGTGCCGACAACCATCTAGTGACCTTCGCCGAAGTCATGGCCATGTATGTGCTGGTCTGGTCGCCAACGCCCTGGACCTTGATCGCGCCCCAGGCACCGACACTGACGCCAGAAAGGCTCAAGCGCTACGCCCTTGAACAGACCCGCATCGATGCCTTCAAGGCAGGCCTTGGCAACGTCGCGCGGGCACTGGCGCATCTGCCGACGCTGATGATTTTCGACGACCACGACATCACCGATGACTGGAACCTTAGCGCGCAGTGGGAGGAAACCGCCTACGGCCATCCGTTCTCCCGGCGCATCATCGGCAACGCGTTGTTGGCGTACATGTTGTGCCAGGGCTGGGGCAACAATCCGGATGCGTTCGGTGCCCTGCTGGAAAAGGCCGGCGCGTTGAGCGCCAGCACACACCTGCGTCACCTCGACAGCACCGTTCAGGATGACTTGATCGATGATCTGCTGAAGTTTCAGCACTGGCATTACGTGCTGCCGACCACCCCGGCCGTGGTGGTGATCGACACCCGCACCCGGCGCTGGCGCAGCGAAATGAACCTCAAGCAGCCTTCCGGTTTGCTCGACTGGGAAGCCCTGAGCGAACTGCAACAGGAACTGCTGGACCACCCGAGTGCAATCATCGTTTCGCCGGCGCCGATCTTCGGCGTCAAGCTGATTGAAACCGTGCAGCGAATCTTCAGCTGGTGCGGTTATCCACTGCTGGTGGACGCGGAAAACTGGATGGCCCATCGCGGCGCGGCACAGGTGATCCTGAACATTTTCCGGCACTCACGCACCCCGGGTAACTACGTGGTGCTGTCGGGCGATGTGCACTATTCCTTCGTCTACGAAGTGCTGATCCGCCACCGCAAGGCCGGGCCGCGCATCTGGCAGATCACCAGCAGCGGCATCAAGAATGAATTCCCCGCCACCCTGCTCGAGTGGTTCGACCGCCTCAATCGTTGGCTGTACTCACCACGCTCGCCGCTGAACTGGCTGACCAAACGGCGACGCATGCGCATCGTGCCGCATGTCCCGGAACACGCCGAAGCCGGTGAGCGGCTATGGAACTCGGCAGGGATCGGGCAGGTGTTCTTTAATGACCTGGGGCAGCCGCAGACCATCTATCAGCACAACTCGAACGGCTCGCCGAAGACCCGGATGATTGCGCCGGAAGGAGATGATTGAGGTAAAGAAGACACCACAAAAAACTGTGGGAGCGACGGTGCGGCGAGCAGGCTCGCACACACTGGATTTCTGGCGTGT
Source organism: Pseudomonas sp. P4_B3 (assembly GCF_056402295.1). Classification (NCBI taxonomy): domain Bacteria; kingdom Pseudomonadati; phylum Pseudomonadota; class Gammaproteobacteria; order Pseudomonadales; family Pseudomonadaceae; genus Pseudomonas; species Pseudomonas sp. P4_B3. The sequence continues at coordinate 136,169 of NZ_JBFUHR010000016.1, read as the reverse complement.
ACTATTTCCAGATCCTGTGGGCCTGCTCTCGAAGAGGCCAGTTAAATATTGGGGGAATCCATTCTGTAACCCGCCCCCGCCGCACCTTCATGGAGTGCCACCTGAATGTTCGAATACAAGGCATTCGCCTCAGCAGTGGTGATTGATCGCGAACAATCACGCAGTACAACACGTAGTAGCACATTCTCCTGCCCCGGCAGCAATCCGAGGCGATCAATGGCCTGCAGAGGCAGTTCTGTGAACGCCCAGCGCCCTTTGATCTGCATTTCCTCGATCCAATCTGAACAATCGCCAGCTGCCTGCAACATCCTTTCAGTCAACACTTCCTCGCTCAGCCCCGGCGTTACCGCTAACGAAATATCACGAGTAATCGAAGGCAACCGAGAGACGGCGCGCCACGGATTCAGATCATGCATCTGTGCTTCTACTCGTTCGTTCTGATCACGCAGCAAACGAATATCCGGAATGCCTTTGCGCAGCATGGTCAAGCGATCCAATCCCATTCCCAGCGCCAGTCCTCCATGACGCAAAGGATCGATCTTCAGTCGCTCCAATAATTATTTGGCAATTCGACCGCACTCCAGAACCTCTACAGGGACGCCGTCATTCAACAGATTTACTTCGATCCCGCCCTCAGTGTAGTGATGCGGACTATCACTGTAGATCCAAGGCATATCAGGCACTGCGGATTTGAGGATATCGCCGACCAGGCAAAGTAAATGCTCATGCGTCGACAATTCAGGATCGCCGAGCACCCAGATATCCATTTGATGCGGTTCCGCACAATGCCAACGATCCCGGCTATCGCGACGAAAAGTGATACCAGGCGCGGCCAATAATATTGACTGCCCCGGTTGTCGTAGCTTGGCCGCTCGCTGAAGCGCAGACGGAATTTGGCTAGTGGTTTGCGTCCGTAACAGAGTCCATTCGTCAACCCATCGAGTGTGTGCACTTCCAAGCGTAATCTCAGATGGGTCATAACCAAGCAATCCGTAGTTTTCTTCAGCGGAGACAATTCTCGGCCCCGTCTGCACTTGCGCTTGTGGCCAGCCTTTATCCGTTAACCCTTGAAGGACCTCCTTGAGTAATAATCGAATGGCGTGATCGGGTGCAGCGGGCTCTGTTAGATCAGCCAGTAACAAGGCTTGGTGTACGGACGTATCTGTCAGATATTTCTTTGATTCCTGCACTACACAACCCCTTATTAACAACTGAATGTAGCCCCCCCGTAAAAAGCCCCCCATAGACCAACCTAACGATTTCAGATCGTCCACCACAACCAAATTCGGTGAAACACTAAATTTTCAGAAGAGGACTACAGCCACTGCTTACACAAATAACCAAGAGCTTCTTACAAGACACCTAACGAGCATCATTAATTCTAAAAAAACTTCAAACCAACGGCGGTTGCAGGAACTGAGTGCAACACGGTTATTGAATTGCAGAAGGACCTAGAGGCCTCAAGCTGACTGAGTTTGCTATTGGAGTAAACGACACAATCGCAAATAGCATTGACTACAAAATCAACTCTCAATTAAACGAAGGGATTAATGGCGTTCATATAGCAATTGGGGACGGTTCCTCTGGCTATCACATAGACTTCCTGAGCCCAGCAGTAAAGGTAAGCCCAACTCACAACTGAGCCAACCTGATCGCCCTCACCACAACCATCCACATCACAGCGATGTCTAAAAACTGACACTGTAAAAGGGCTTACAGAAAGGATGAGCAGTGAAGCACGGCAAGTTACCGATGAATCTCAAGGTGCGCAGGCCGGCGGATTCTGGTGTACCTGTAGGCTTGCCCGCGATAAGACCAGCACACCCAACATCAATGCTGACTGAAGCACCGCTTTCGCGAGCAGGTTCGTACCCACAATTGATCGGAGTCGCTCATGGACCTCACCCGCACCCTGATCATCGGCAACTCCGGTTCCGGCAAGAGCTGGCTGGCGCAGCGGCTGGCCGAGCAACTGCATGTGCCTTGGACCGATCTCGACCGGATTCACTGGCTGTCCGACGAACACAGCATCGCCCGCCCCCGAAATGAAGCATTGACCATGGCGCGGATCGCAGCCGAACAGGAGCGCTGGGTGATCGAAGGCGTGTATGGCTGGATCGCCTGCGAACTCCTGCCACGGGTGACTGCGCTGATCTGGCTGAGCGTCGGGGACGAGGATTGCGTGGCCAACATTCGACAACGCGAGACCGGGCGTGATGAACAGGATCTGTTGCTTATCGCCTTACTGGAGTGGGCGGGTAGTTATCGCCAGCGGCAGGGGTCAAGTGGGTTTGCGGCGCATCAGCGACTGTTCGAAGAGTTTTGCGGTGGGAAAATCCGTCTGCGGGATCGGGGGGAAATCGCGGCGCTGGTTCATCACTCGTAAATTTTCGCAGCTGTGGTCGGACAATCCTGATGGATGGCGTGTAGCTCAGAATGGGATTACATCAGTCACGGAAACGTCCTGAGGAACATTCGGCGATACTCGATACAAGCGTGGATGCACTTTCCACGCAACAACCGCTCGTAGGTATCGCCTTGCCAACATGTACTCATTTCTGTACGTTCTCTGCATCAAGCGAGGACAATCACATGGAAACCATCAACTACACCAACGCTCGGGCACACCTGGCGCAAACCATGGACCGGGTGAATGAAGATCGCGCCCCGCTACTGGTAACCCGTCAGAAAGGCGAGCCGGTAGTGATGATGTCATTGGCCGAATACAACGCTCTCGAAGAGACAGCCTATCTGCTGCGCTCCCCAGCCAACGCTGAACGCCTGATCAAATCAATCGGTAACCTGCGAGCGGGTAAAACCAAAACCAGGCAACTGATTGAAGAATGAATATCGAGTTCACTCCTGAAGCCTGGGACGATTATCTCTGGTTCCAGCAGAACGATAAGGCCGGGCTCAAACGTATCAACCTGTTGATCAAAGCTATCCAGCGTGAGCCTTTCGACGGACTGGGAAAACCCGAACCGCTCAAGCATAACTTGAGCGGATTCTGGTCACGCCGGATTACGGCTGAACATCGTCTGGTCTACGCCGTTGAAGACGGCGAAATACGCGTCGTGATGTGCAGATACCATTACTGAGCAGGACTTCATCCCTCTTTCACCACGCCCCTCACCCCCCTGACAATCATCTCCACCTCCCGCTCATCAATGGTCAGCGGCGGTAGCAGGCGAATGGTTTTGCCTCGCGTGACGTTGATCAGCAAGCCATGATCCCGGGCGGCGATCAGGCTCAGGTCGCGGATCGGTTGCTTGAGTTCGATGCCGATCATCAGGCCCTGGCCGCGGATTTGCGAGACGTTCGGGTTGCCCGCCAGTTCTGTACGCAATCTTTCGATCAGGCGTTCCCCCTGAATCCGGGCGTTCTCCAGCAAGCCTTGTTCTTCGACGATATCCAGCACCGTGCAACCGACCCGGCAGGCCAGCGGATTACCGCCGAAGGTGCTGCCGTGGCTGCCCGGCGTGAAGAGCTCGGCCGCCTTGCCACGGGCCAGGCAAGCGCCGATGGGCACGCCGTTGCCCAGGCCTTTGGCCAAGGTCATGACGTCCGGGACGATGCCTTCGTGCTGGAATGCGAACCACTGGCCGGTGCGGCCGATGCCGGTCTGGATTTCATCGAGCATCATCAGCCATGAGCGCCGGTTGCACAGTTCGCGCACGGCCTTGAGATAGCCTGGTGGCGCCAGTTGCACGCCGCTTTCGCCCTGGATCGGCTCCATCAGGATCGCCACGATCCGCGAGCCAAAGGCCTGTTGCACCTTGTCCAGCGCGTCGAGGTCGCCGAACGGCACTTTGACGAAATCCCCCGGCAGCTTGTTGAAACCCAGGCGCACCGCCGGGCCATCGCTGGCCGACAAGGTGCCGAGGGTGCGGCCATGAAACGCGTTCTCCATGACCACCACCAGCGGCTGCTCGATACCCTTGTGCCAGCCATGCAGCCGGGCGATTTTCAGTGCGGTTTCGTTGGCTTCGGCCCCGGAGTTGTTGAAGAACGCGCGGTCCATGCCCGCCAGCCGCGTCAGTTTCTGCGCGAGCCGTTGTTGCCAGACGATGCTGTAGAGGTTCGAGGTGTGCAGCAGTAACCCAGCCTGTTCAACGATGGCGGCAACGATTTTCGGATGGGAGTGGCCGACATTGGTCACCGCCACACCGGCGACCGCATCCAGGTATTCGCGGCCGGCCTGATCCCACAGGCGAGTGCCCAGGCCCTTGTTGAAACTCAAGGCCAAGGGTTGGTAAGTGCTCATCAGGCAGGCGGCGGTCATGACATCAAGCTCCAGCAAGGGTCGGTGTTTTTGCAGTATGGTTAGCCACCAGAGCTGGATAAACACCGTAAAACTTCAATCATTTAAAAGTAGAGATTGATAATGGATCTGTTCCAGGCAATGACCGTCTACGTGAAAGTGGTGGAGACCGGCAGCATGACCGCCGCCGCCTTGCAGTGTGAAATGTCCACGACCATGGTCGGCAACCACCTCAAGGCCCTGGAGCAACGGCTGGGTGTGCGCCTGCTCAACCGCACGACGCGGCGCCAGCGGCTGACCGAGTTCGGCGCCGCGTATTACCAGCGCTGCCTGGAAGTGTTGGGGTTGGTGGCCGATTCCGAGCGGCTGGCCGAGCAGGCTATGGACGAACCAAGCGGCATCTTGCGTATCACCGCGCCCCTGACCTTCGGTACCGAGCGCCTGGCGCCGGCACTGAGTGAGTTCAGCCGGCAAAACCCGCGGGTGAAACTCGACGTGGTCCTGACCAACCGACGCCCGGATCTGTTGGAAAACGGCCTCGATGTGGCGTTTCGCCTCGGCGCGCTGGAGCCTTCCAACCTGATCGCCCGCCCGCTGATCGACTACACCCTGACCATGTGCGCCTCACCGGAATATCTGGCCCGTCGGGGCACACCGAAAACACCTGAAGACCTGCGACACCACGACTGCCTGTCCTTTGCCTATCCGGCCGGCGATGACTGGCAATCGGTGCAAAAGGAATGGCGCCTGGCCGGTCCCGATGGCGAAGTCAGCGTGGGGGTCAGCGGGCCGATGCTGATCAACAGTTCGGCCGGACTGCATCAAGCCGCGCGAACCGGCATGGGCATCGTGATGATGCCCGATGCCTTGGTCGAACAGGACCTCAAGGACGGAAAGCTGCTGGCCTTGATGCCCGACTACTGCCCGCCCAGTCGACCGATGCACCTGGTCTATGCCCAGGATCGCCACCGTTTGCCGAAACTGCGGCGTTTCGTCGAATTCGCCGTCCAGATGTGGGGCAAGCACTAGCCGGCCGAACAGGCCATGCAGTTGCTGATCGCCATTTACATCCCCGCCTTCACCAGCACCGGCTGTTCCTGATAACGATTCGGGTACAGCTGCTTCAACTGCGCGACCTTCGGCAAATCGTTGATCACGATGTACGGATAGGTCGGATGCTCGGTCAGGAAATCCTGATGTTCTTCCTCCGCCGGGTAGAAACCGTTGAAGGTTTCCAGCTTGGTGACGATCGGCTTGTCGAAGGCATGGGCGGAGTCGAGCTGGGTGATGTAGGCCTGTGCGACCCGCTGCTGCTCGGCACTTTTGGTAAAGATCGCCGAACGATACTGGGTGCCACTGTCCGGCCCCTGGCGGTTGAGTTCGGTCGGATTGTGCGCCACCGAAAAGTAGATCTGCAGCAAGGTGCCGTAGCTGACCTGAGCGGGATCGAACGTGACTTCGACCGATTCTGCATGGCCGGTGTTGCCGTTGCTGACGCGCTCATATTGCGCGGTATTGGCCGCCCCGCCCGCGTAGCCGGAGACGGCATTCTTCACACCTTTGACATGCTGGAACACCCCTTGAACACCCCAGAAACAACCACCGGCGAACACGGCGGTTTCACTATGGGCCTGGGTGGTTTCGTCGAGGGCCGGTGGTGGGATGATCACCGCCTCTTCGGCACCGCCGAACGAGAAGGCCGAGCATTGGCTGATGATGCCGGCAGCCGCCAGCCCCAACAGGGTACGGCGCCAGGTAAAGAGGGTTTTCATGGGGCGAACTCCTGAAGCGTTGGAAAGTAATCAGCCGAAGGTGAAGGCGTAAGCCGACGCGCCCGGATCAAGAAACTCGATGCTGAAGGTCCGGTCGGTCACGCCGCCGCTCTGGCGCACCAGTTGATACAAGCGCTGGTCGGTCACGGTGCCGCTGCCATCGGGGGCCACGTCCATGCCGTGGTCGTCGCCCGGCGCCTTGCCGTCGATCAGCACCTTGAAGCGCACCGGTTTGCCATCGGCGCCAGGGCCGAGCACCAAATGCAAATCACGGGCGTGGAAGCGATAGACGATGCGGCTGGCCGGTGCGCTGGCGGTGGCCCGCTCCGGGCCGACATGCCACTGGCCGTCCAGGCTCCAGTCGTTGAGGCCCAGTTGCGTCGGCGGGTTGTAGGCCGCCAGCTTGTCCGGCACCAGCGCGGTTTCCGGCACGAAATGCTCGGCACGTTGATAGCCGACGTAGGTTTCCGGCGACTGCACTTCGCTGTTGTCCGGGGCCATTTGCACGCCGTCGGCCTTGGCGTTGATCAGCCCGTCCGACACCTTGGTCGAACCGGCCTCACGCAGCAATTGCTGAATGATCCGCTCCGACTCGGCGTACGCGCCTTCGCCGAAGTGGTGATAACGAATACGTCCCTGGGCGTCGGCAAAGTAATGCGCCGGCCAGTACTCGTTGTTGAAGGCGCGCCAGATCTTGAATTCGTTATCGATGGCCACCGGGTAGGTGATGCCCAGATCCTTCATGGCTTTGGTGACGTTGCTGACGTCGCGCTCGAAGGCAAACTCCGGCGCATGCACACCGATCACCACCAGGCCCTGATCGCGATATTTTTCGGCCCAGGCTTTCACATAGGGCAGCGAACGCAGGCAGTTGATGCAGGAGTAGGTCCAGAAATCCACCAGCACGACCTTGCCTTTCAAGGCCTGGGCATCGAGGGGTGGCGAGTTGAGCCATTGCACGGCGCCGTCCAGCGGCGGCAGGTTGCCTTCGACCGGCAAGGTGCCTGGGGATTTCTCGGCCACTTGCACCGCGCCCTCAGAGGTCGTGTTCTGCGCTAGTAGCGCCCCGCTGTTACGCGGCGATTTGCCGGACAGTTTCTCCACCAACGCTTGCTCAATTCCGCCGGTCGACGCTGTGGAAAACCGAGCCAGAACGCCGGTATCCAGGCCCAGGGCAATCGCCGCCACACCGGCCAGCATCGCCGCTCCAAGACCGCGACGCACCCATTCGCCCGCACCAATCGAGCGCTTCATCGCGGTGAAGACTTTGCCGCCCAGCAACAAGGCCAGCGCGAGGGACGTAGCGGCACCGGCGGCATACGCCAGCAGCAAAAAGGTGGTTTGAATGCTGGCGCCTTGCAGCGCTGCACCGGTCAACAGCAAACCGAGGATCGGCCCGGCGCAGGGCGCCCACAACAGGCCGGTGGCCACGCCGATCAGGAGCGAAGCACCGGGACGTGGCCGCGCATCGGCACCCGCCGCCTCCGACAAACGACTGCCCGCCGCCACCAGCGGCCGGGTCAGGCGCTCAGCCAATTGCGGCAGCAACAACGTCAGACCGAACAACGCGACGAACACCAGCGCCAGCCAGCGTCCGTACTGGTTGAGCTGCACCACCCAGCCACCGCCCACCGCCGCCAATGTGGCGACCAGCGCGAACGTCAGCGCCATCCCCACCAGCAGCGGCAATCCACTTTTGACGAAGGGTTGCCCGGTGCGGGCGAAGACAAACGGCAACACCGGCAGAATGCATGGGCTGACAATCGTCAGCACACCACCGAGATAAGCGAGGACCAGCAGCCACATGGCGATTACCTGCAAAAAGTGAGTGGTAGGGAATCACACCGTCTTGGGCACGAATTTCATCGCCAGGCCGTTCATGCAATAACGCAGGCCGGTGGGTTTCGGGCCGTCGTCGAAGACATGCCCCAGATGCCCGCCGCAACGCCGGCAGTGAACCTCTTCGCGGACCATGCCGAACGCACGGTCCTGGCGGGTCGCCACGGCCTTGTCCAGCGGCGCCCAGAAACTCGGCCAACCGGTGCGGCTGTCGAATTTGGTCGCCGAGGAAAACAGCAGCAACTCGCAACCGGCACAGACGAAAGTGCCATCGCGGTGCTCGTTGTTCAGCGGGCTGCTGTAGGCCCGTTCGGTACCCTCTTCGCGCAGGATGTCGTACTGCTCGTCACTGAGGATGGCGTGCCATTCTTTGTCACTGTGGGTCACTTCGAATGCCTCCGCTGCGCTGGCCTCGCTGATTAATGCGGTGCCTGTGGAAAACTTCGGCAACAGGCCGATCGCCAGGGTTGCCACCCCCAGTCCGCCGCTCACTAGAAGAAATTGCCGTCGTGAAAACATGCTCGTCTCCAAAAAATCCAGGGGTGTTTCATGGAACACAGCCTAGGCTTTGGGTGATCGCCAAATCCTCACGGGAAGTTAAACAATTCGTGATAACTCGGACCCCGAAAAACCCGCACAATGCCTGTGCAAATGTAGGAGCGAGCCTGCTCGCGATGGCGGTGTGTCAGCCTCCATGAATATTGGATGTGGATCCGCTATCGCGAGCAGGCTCGCTCCTACAGAGGCATTACGCACAATGCGCTGAAGGATTGAGCTGTATGGAACAGACCAAACGCGTCCTGGTGGTCGAGGACGATATGCATATCGCCGACCTGATCTGCCTGCATCTTCGCGATGAGCAGTTCGAGGTGGTGCACAGCGCCGATGGCGATGAAGGCATGCGCCTGCTGCAGCAAGGCAACTGGGACGCACTGGTCCTGGACCTGATGCTGCCCGGTGTCGACGGCCTGGAAATCTGCCGCCGCGCCCGGGCCATGGCCCGCTACACGCCGATCATCATCACCAGCGCGCGCTCCAGCGAAGTACACCGGATTCTCGGCCTGGAACTGGGTGCCGACGACTATCTGGCCAAGCCCTTTTCCATGCTTGAGCTTGTGGCCCGGGTCAAGGCGCTGCTGCGCCGGGTCGATGCCATGGCGCGCAACCTGAAGATGGACGCCGGCAGCCTGCTCACCGACGGCCTGGCCATCGACCCGATCACCCGCGAAGTGTCCCTCGACGGACGGCGCCTGGACCTCACGCCCCGGGAGTTCGACTTGCTGTATTTCTTCGCCCGCCAACCCGGCAAGGTGTTTTCGCGCATGGACCTGCTCAATGCCGTGTGGGGCTACAGCCACGAAGGCTACGAGCACACGGTCAACACCCACATCAACCGCCTGCGCGCCAAGATCGAGGCCGACCCGGCGCAACCGGTGCGCATCCTCACGGTCTGGGGTCGCGGCTACAAATTCGCCACCGGTGAGGAGCCGCAGCCATGAGGCTGACCCTGACGCAACGCCTGTCCCTGGTGTTCGCCGTGCTGCTGCTGGTGTGCTGCGGCACCTCGGCGTGGTTGCAGGTGCGCTCCAACCAGATGCATGAGCAGGAAGTGGTGCAAGGGCTGTCCCGGGACCTGGCGCAGCACATCGCCAGTGACACGGTGCTGATGGACACCCAGGGCCTGATGCCCAACGCCGTGCGCGACCTGTTCAGCAAACTGATGCAGGTCAACCCCAGCGTCGAGGTGTACCTGCTCGACTCCGCAGGCAAGATTGTCGGCAGCGCCGCGCCCGAAGGCCGGATCCGTCGCGAACAGGTCGACCTGGCGCCGATCCAGCGCTTGCTGCGGGGCGATGCCCTGCCCATCCTCGGCGACGATCCGCGCAGCGTCGATGCGCGCAAGGTGTTCAGCGCTGCACCGCTGAAGGTTGAAGGCAAGCCGGCCGGTTATCTCTACGTGGTGCTGCTCGGTGAAGATCACGACCGCCTGGCCGAGCGCGGTGCGACCAGCGCGGCGCTCAACACAGCGCTGTTGTCCATCGGACTGGTGGCGCTGCTGTGCCTGATCGCCGGTCTCACCGCGTTTGCCCTGATCACCCGGCCGTTGCGCCGCCTGACCGAAACCGTCAGCCAGTTCGACATCGATGGCGTGCCGGTCACACCGGCCCTGCCCGTCGCGGTGGAAAAAGCCGCCAGCCACGATGAAATCGCCGTGCTCGATGCCGCGTTCCGGCAGATGCAGGCACGCCTGGGCGAACAATGGCGCTCGTTGACCCGCCAGGATCAGGAGCGCCGCGAACTGGTGGCGAACATCTCCCACGACTTGCGCACACCGCTGGCCTCGCTGCACGGTTATCTGGAAACCCTGTCGCTCAAGGACACCACGCTGTCCCCTGCCGACCGCCGTCGCTATCTCGGCATCGCGCTGGATCAAAGCCGCAAGGTCGGTGGTCTGGCGCAGTCGCTGCTGGAACTGGTGCGCCTGGAGCATGGCTTCGTGCAGCCGGTGCTGGAGCGCTTCTCCCTGACCGACCTGGCCCAGGACATCTTCCAGAAATTCGAACTCACCGCCGAAGCGCGCAAAGTCGAACTCAAGGCCACGTTCGCGCCGAATGCCTCGGCGGCCTGTGCTGATCTCGGCTTGATCGAGCGGGTGCTGACCAACCTGTTCGACAATGCCCTGCGCCATACCCCGCCGGGGGGCGAGGTCGAACTGGGCCTGCGCCCGCAAGGCTCATTCATCGAAGTCACGGTCAGCGATACCGGCCCCGGCATCGCCCCGGAACTGCGCGAAGGGTTGTTCCTGCGGCCGTTCAATATCGGCGGCGCACGGCGTGATGGCGGGCTGGGGCTGCGGATCGTGCATCGCATCCTGCAATTGCACGGGCGCGAGATTCAGTTGATCGATATGCCGGAGCGCGGTGCGACGTTCCGGTTTTCGTTGCCGATCGACGAGGAAACGGCGACTGCCTTGGCGGTGCGGTCGATGAACCTGAATACACCGCGGCAGGCCTGACAGTCCGAGGCGCCTGCATCGCGAGCAGGCTCGCTCCTACATTAGGGGAGCAAAAAGATGACCAGCCGCCTGTTGATCCGTGACAACGCCGCCCCGGTCCAATAGATTAGGCGACCTGAAAAAGCCCCCGGGCTTTCTCGCCCCTATTCAAGTTCAAAGAAGTAGTGAAATTTCAATGTCCGATTCCAACACCGCTGAATCCGTAGTCACCCTGTCGTCCAAAGCGGAATACGAAAACTCCATCAATCTTTCACAGCACGTGCCCCAGGCCAAGACCATCAGCGAGATGGTGCTGGACGCTTTCCAGTCCACCCGCGAAAGCGACCAGATCCGCGAACTACGCGCCGCGATCCGCCAGGCCCACGACAGCTTCGACGATGACAAAGCCTACGAACTGATGGGCGAACTCAAGCAGCTCAAGGACGCCGAAGCCGCCGACATCGCCGCCCTCGAAGACCTGAGCAGCAAATTCCCGATCAGCCGCATCCTGTCCAGCTTCAAGGACGACCCGGCGTTTCAGGAAATCGTCTACGGCCTGGCCCTGAAGGTGCTGAACCAGACGCACCAGGCCATCAGCAACCCGAGCGGCGGCAAGAGCAAAGCCGCCAAGGCCAAGAAAGAAGTCGAAGTGTTCACCATCAGCAAGGACGGCATCAGCGTCACCTTGCCGTTGCGCACCCCGCGCTCGCGCCTGAACGTCGACCGTGAAGCCCTGGAATTCCTCGGTTTCACCTTCGTGGGCGAAGGCGAAGAGGCGGAGCTGGAAAGCGAGACGTTCCTGAACAACAGCGGTGCCGAACAGGCCGTCAACCGCAAGAACATCATCACCGCCCTGCAGCAGCAGACCGCGTTCGACGGCTATAGCATCGCTGCGCAGTAAGGCGACCTCGCCACAAGGTCTTCAGCGACTGACTCAAGAGCCCCGCCATCAGTGCGGGGCTTTTTATTGCCCGTGATTCGGGCAAATCCGCGATTACTCTTCCAGTATCGACGCCAGAACCACACTTCCCTTCACCCATGAGCACCACGGGTCCGCCTGCAGGGAGCGTCAACTCACTTTCCAGCCCAGACCTCGGTGGTGCAACTGCTGAGGTCATCATGAACACGACCCCCTTGTATCGCCAGTTGGCCAACCATTACCTGGACGCTATCCGCAGCGGCATCTTGAAAACCGGTGAACGCCTGCCCTCGATCCGGTTGATGATGGAAAAACACGCCGTAAGCCTGTCGACCGCCGTGCAGGTGTGCCGGGAACTGGAAGACTATGGCGTACTGGAAGCCCGGCCGCGCTCCGGCAACTACATTCGTCAGCCCGACACCGTGCCCAGGCGCGCCCCGATTGCCTTGGCGCCAACGCTGGATACCAGCATCTATGTCGGCATCCATGAACAGGTCTCAGCGGTGCTCAAGGCCAGTCAGCGCGCATCGATCAAGGTCAACTTCGCCAGCGCCTACTGCGCGCCCGAGCTGTATCCGCTGAAAACCTTGCAAGACAACATGATCAAATCACTGCGCTTGGCCCCCTGCCTGCTCGGCACCGCGGGCGGCGCCTGCGGCAACAGCGCATTGCGCAACATCCTGGCCCGACGGGCACTTGCCAGCAGGACCCACCTGGCCCCCGAGCGGATCGTGATCACCAACGGCGCCACCGAAGCGATCAATCTGGCCTTGCGCGCGGTCACCCGCCCCGGCGACACCGTGGCCGTGGAGTCGCCGACGTTCTACGGTCTGCTGCAAATTCTCGAAAGCCTGAACCTGCGGGTGCTGGAAGTCCCGGCCTCAGCCCACACCGGGCTCAATCTGGCGGCCCTGCAACGGCTGCTGCAAGGCCCCGAGCGGATCAAGGCATTGATCGTCATTCCCAACCTGCAAAACCCGCTGGGCAGCATCATGCCCGACGCCAACAAGGCACGTCTGGTGAAACTGTGCGCCGAGCACAATACCGTACTGATCGAAGACGACACCTACGGCGACCTGGTGGACAGCGAGCAGCCGCTGTCCACGCTCAAACATTGGGACCGCACCGACAACGTGATCTATTGCGCCTCGCTGAACAAAACCCTCGCCCCGGGCATGCGCCTGGGCTGGATCAGCGCCGGCAAATGGCACGAGCGCGTGGAAATGCTCAAGCATACGCAGTCACGGGGGTGCGAGGCGTTATCACAATTGGCGGCCAGCGAATTCATGCGCACACCGTCCTACGAACGTTACCTGCGGCGTTTGCGCAAAACCCTGACCGTACAACGCGAGCAGATGAGCGCAGCGATCACCCGCTATTTTCCCATCGGCACCAGCGTGACCCACCCGCAAGGCGGCACGCTGTTATGGGTGGAGTTGCCTCGCCGGCATTCATCGATGGCGTTCTTTCACGAGGCGCTGAAGGTCGGCATCCAGATTTCCCCTGGGGATATCTTTTCCAATGCCAAGCGTTTCGATCACTTTGTGCGCATTGGCTGCGGGGCGCCGTATTCGCCGCGGATTGATGAGGCGCTGCAGACGCTGGGCAAAATCCTGACAGCGCAGGGTTAACCACACCTCCTACGGAGGGTTACAGGGGAGGTTGGTGCAGGCAAATGATATGCGGGTCGTCATTCCAGTGCGGGAAACGCTCGGCGATCAACGGGTCGTGACCGGGGATGACGTGGTCTTCGCTGTCGGCCAGGCGATCGATCTCGGTGAAGGCTTCGAGGGTTTGCGCCAGGTCATCGAGAATCGGAAACGGACTGCGCTCACGAATGTTGACCCACAGGTGCGCAGCATCCGAGGCCAGCACAATCCAGCCGCGCTCAGTATTCACCCGCACCACCTGACTGCCCGGCGTATGCCCGCCCACCGGGTGCAGCGTTACGCCGGGCAGTACCTCGACAACACCGCTGTGCAAACGCATCCGCCCTTCGAACAGCGGCGGCAGCGCCGACATCACATCCTCGACCTCGTAGGTTTTGTTCACCGTGCGATGGGCCATTTTCGGCCCGGTGCAGAAACGCAGTTCCGCTTCCTGCAAATGCACGATCGCCTTCGGGAACAGCCCGAGGTTGCCGGCATGATCCCAATGCAAATGGGTCAGGATCAGGTGTTCGACCTGCGCCGGATCAATGTCCAGTTGTCGCAGGGATTCTTCCGGCAGGCGATACATCTGGCGATTGCGCCGCTGCGCCGTGGCCGGTTGAAAACAGGTGTCGACCACGATCACCTGCTGCTCGTTGCGGATGACCCAGAAGTAGTAGTCCAGTGGCATTGGCACATTCGGATCACCGCAGCAGGCGTCATAGAGAAAGTTCTCTTTGGCGGTGCGCTGGGCATTGGCACCGACGCGGATGGCGAACACTTCGTACACAGGCATGGGCATAGACACCTCCGGATTCAGGCCGTTGCGGTGGTTTTGAGAGTCGGACGGAAGTCGAAATCGATCTGCTCGCTGATACCCAGGTCATGGGCCAATTTATGCAGGCCACTGTAGTCACGCATGATGTTCGCGTTCCTGTTGCTCTCGCGGGTGTCGGCAATGATCAGCGCTGCATCCTCGACCCCAAGCTGCGTCAGAATCGCCTCCCACATCGAGTAGTCCTGGGCGATAAAAGCACTCAGCGCCACCGACAGGTTGCGTGCGAAAAATTCCCGCTGGGCCGGCTGCATGTTCGCGTACATGACCTTCGCCACTTCGGCCAGCACCTTGCTGTGGGCGTACTCGTCACGGTTGTGCAGTTCGGCCACCCGGCGATTTTGCGGCTGGATGGTCTGGTCGTCCGCCAGCAAGTCGAGATAGGCGTTGACGCTGATCTCGGCCACCACCGCAAAAGTGATCGCCGCCAGATCCCGCTGCCATTGCTCGGGCAACTCTGCATGCAAAGCCTTCAGGCGCAGGTAAGTGACGGACGGCGGCAGATCCAGGTCCTGATCCAGCGCCCGCTCCAGTTTGGTCCGCTCGATGGCGCGCAGGTGCATCAGCGTGTGGTAGTGCTCGTCAATCAGGGTCTGTTGCATGGCCTCGCGAAAATGCCAGTCGTCCTTGCCAAGGTACTGATTGGCGATGACGCTCAGCGCCGGATTGACCACATGCTCCTCGGCAGTGACAGTGCGCAGGTTGTAGCCGATCCAGCCCCAGGTCACCACGCTGCTCTTGAGTTCGTCGCTCAAGGCCTGGAATTTCGGATGATGGAAAAACGGCACCATGCATTCCGGGTAATCCGGGCGCGCCGGGTCGAACACTTCTTCGACCTGGCCCCTGTCCGGCGAACACACCGTGGCGCGCTTGGTCCAGGCCTGGTTGAGCCGCACGATCAGTTGATGATCGACCTGGGCGATCTCGATTGCTGTTTGCATGACGCGATACCTGTAAGGCGCGTACCCGCCAAAGGGTACGCCGAAAAAATGAAGGGCGACGGAAAAATCAGGCCAGCCAATAGCGGGTCAGGTGGCGCGCCGGGTCAGTGTAACGACTGCGCGCATGGATCATTCGCCAGTTGTCCCAAATCAGCAGGCATCCGTCGGGAATCAGCACCGGAACGTTGTGCTCGACGAAGTACGCTTCGCCAAGCACGGCAAACCTGGCCAGCGGCGAAGTGCTGTTGGTCACCAGCGATTGCTGCAGGGCTTCCTTGGACGGGTTCACGTCGCCGTAGTGAAACTGGTTGTAGCTGAAGCGGAAAATATCCCCGTCTTCCGTAGGCGTGAGGATGTATTCCTTGACCCGCCGTTGTCCCGGCTCACCCGGTTTGGCGGTGGCGACAAATTCTACCGGTGTGTCATCCAGCCACTCACGCAGTTGCGGTTCGCCGTGTTCTAGGGCGCGGAGAAATTCATAGCCGTCCACCAATCCGGTGTGCCCGCCACCGCACGTCGCCTGTTTATGGCAATGCAATGCCAGATAACGCGGTGGCGGCCCGTACACCGGCGCTTCAGTGTGCGGGCCGATGCCGTTCATGCTCTGGGAGTACGGCAAATCTTCGTAACCCGGCTTGCGGGTGATGGGAAAGGCCATCTGGCCGTTGAACTGCGGAATGATCGGACCGAATTCGCACAAGGTGCCTACGACATCATCGGCAAATTCGTCGGGGGTCAGCACTGTCCAGCCTGACGTCGACAGCTCTTCATGACGATGGCCGAGCGAAATGCAAGGTTGAGACGCAACAATCCCTTGGTCTGACATGGTGAGATTCCTGGCAGGTGATCAGGCATTTACGGTTGAGGTGTAAGCGGCAATGAAGTCGCTGCAGGTGTCACCCGGTCGATAGCGCTGCGCGTCGATGCTCTGCACCGGGGTGATTTCGGCGGCGGTGCCAGTGAGAAAACATTCATCGAAGTCGCCAAGCTCCGTAGGCAAAATCGTGCGCTCGACGACCTGGTAGTCCAGCACTTTGGCCAATTCAATGACGGTCTGCCGGGTAATGCCATTGAGAAAGCAGTCCGGGGTCGGCGTGTGCAAAGTCCGGCCTTTGACGAAGAACACATTGGCACTGGTGGCTTCGGCAACGTGGCCGCGCCAGTCGAGCATCAGCGCATCGTGGTAACCCGTGTTCTCGGCGTCGTGCTTGCTCAGCGTGGCGATCTGGTAATGCCCGGAGGCCTTGGCCTCGAACGGGCTGCTGTTCGGCGGCGGGCGGCGCCAGCTCGCGGTTTTCAAGCGGATACCGGCCATGCGCGCCGCCGGGTCGAAATAGCTCGGCCACTGCCAGCACGCGATGGCCACGTGCACACGGTTGAAACGCGCCGAGGTGGAAATCATCTCGCTGCCACGCCAGGCCACCGGGCGCAGGTAACCGTCGACGACGTTGTTGCGTTGCAGCAACTCATGGCTGGCCGCTTCCAGTTCAGCCAGCTCATAGGGGATGGCAAAGTCCATCCATTGCGCCGAGCGATACAAGCGCTCGCTGTGTTCGCGCAGCTTGAAGATCCTGCCGCTGTAGACTCGTTCGCCTTCATACACGGTGCTCGCGTAATGCAGGCCATGGGTCAACACATGCAACTGCGCCCGGGACCACTCGACGAACTCGCCGTCGAGCCAGATAACGCCCTCGCGCTGATCAAACGGGATACTGCTCATATCCATATCTCCCCATTGTTCATAAATTTTCCTACGCCGTTTCCAGCAACACGGGTATCAATTCCGGCACGGCGGCGAGCTCGGTCTGAAAGAAGAACGCACGCTCGCCGAAGGCCGGTTGCAAGTCGTCGAACCAGGTCACTTGCGGATCGAAGCGCGCGTAGAACGTGCGCAACACCCATTGCGGATTGCGTGCCTGGAGGAACTGCAAAACGAAGACTTTTTCCCCGGCGACGGTCTCGATGCCGTTGATCAACACCTTGCCGTAGAAGGTGCTCATGGACGGCCCGCGCACCGTGCGCGCAAGCCCCGATACCGTGCGGTACGCCGCCTGGAAGATCTCGAAGGCCCGGGCCAGTGGCATCGCGAAGTAGTGGCTGGGGCCGGTGTCACGCTCGACGAACATGTAATACGGCACGGCCCCGAGCCGCACACCTTCGGTCCACAGCGCCGCCCAGTCGGCGGGGTTTTCGTTAATGTGGCGGATCAGCGGCGCCTGCATGCGCACCGTCGCGCCCGTCGAGCGAATACGCTCGACGGCCTGGCGGGCGATGGTCTGGCAGATCTCCACCGGGTGGTTGTAGTGCCCCATGATCGACAGGTTTTTCCCCGCCGCGACGATGCGCTGGAACAGCTCCAGCAGCTCGGGTGCATCCTTGTCGCTGACAAAACGCTGCGGCCAGTACGCCACGGATTTGGTGCCGATGCGGATGTTCTTCAGGTGCGGCAAATCCAGCAGCGGCTCGATGTAACCGGCCAGGGAGCGGGTGTTCATGATCATCGGGTCGCCGCCGGTAATCAGCACGTCAGTCACTTCGGTGTGCACCCGCAGGTAGCTAACCAGCTCCTGGGACTCACGGGCATTGAACTTGAGTTCTTCTTCGCCAATGAACTGCGCCCAGCGGAAACAGAAGGTGCAGTACGCGTGACAGGTCTGACCGGCACCCGGGAAAAACAGCACGGTCTCGCGGTACTTGTGCTGGATGCCCGGCAGAACTTTTCCGTTGAGGGTGACACCGTTGTGGGTCAACTGCCCGGCCGGATGCGGGTTCATGCGCCGCCAGATCGCCTCGATCCGACGCTTGATCGCCGCGCTGTCATCCTGCTCGATCAGGTGTTTAAGCGAGGCATACTCCTCCGCCAGCAACATGTCCTTGTGGGGAAAGGTCATGCGGAAAACCGGATCGTCCGGAATGTTGTTCCAGTCGATCAGCGTGCCCAGCACGTATTCGTTGGTGCGAAACGGCATGACCCGCGCCACCACGGTCATGGCCTCCTGCAACGCCGGCGTCAACTTGTGCCAGTAAGGTGATTCGCGGATGGTGCGTGAGTTATAAGGTTTGTAGCGTTCGTGCTCCGACAGTCCTTGCATGGCCGCGCTCCTGGTGATTGCCCTGGGTGTTGTCAGGCGATGGCCGGCGCTTTGCGCTCTATGTCCATCCACGCCCGGACGCTGTCGCGATCCCACTGGCGCCGCACATACGCCGCGAGCCGCGCCGGCACCGGATCGCCGTTGGCAACCAGTCGGTTGAGCATGATTGCCAGGTCGGTGTCGGCAATGCTCCAGTCACCGAACAGATGCTCGGCGCCCTCTTCCAGCAAATGCTCGGCGACGAAGAACAAGCGCTCGACAGCGACACGGGCATCGGCGCTCAGGGGCAGATCTTTTTTACCGAAGTAGACCAGGTCAAACGGGCGCTCCTTGCGCACCACCAGCAAGTCACTGCGCAACCAGGCCTGCAATTGACGGGCACGGGCACGCTGCTGGATGTCCTGCGGATAGAGTTTTTTAAGCCCTGGGGAGAGCTCATCGAGGTATTCGGCAATCGCCGATGATTCCGACAAGGCAAAACCTTCGTAAACTAACGTTGGGATTTTGCAGGTCAGCGAAAGATCGCGATAACTCGACAGATAGTTTTCGCGTGTTCTTAGATCAACAGTAACAAGTTCAAATGAAAGTTGCTTTTCCTTGAGCGCCACAAAAGCCGACATCGCAAAAGCGCTGACATAGTCGGCGCCAACATACAGTTTTAGCTTCCTGTTTTCCATATAACACTCCATTGACCAACTGCAGGAATTGACGTGCATTGGAAGTGATCGTAGTTAGTTGAATGAATGTTGAATAGATACAGAATTTGTCCGTTTCAATCGATACAGAACGTTGTTTTTCACCGGCAGACACGCAGCCAGAATCCCGGCAAAACTGCTGCAAAAAGGGATCCTGGGGCAGGTCTGAAAAACAAAAAAGGGAGCCCACAAAAGTGGGCTCCCTGGGCAGATACGGCGGGGAATTACGGCTGGGTGGTGATCAGACCGTGGCTGTCGGCAAAATTCGAAAGCAGTGCCATTTGTGGCATGTTGCTCATGTTCAGCATCGCCAGAGGCTCGTGTTTACTGGTGTTGACGAAACCATGCCGGGTCCAGGCTGGCACCAGTAGCACGTCGCCGCTGCTGACGTTAACCCCGTCGGCATCGCCGAGGGTCATCACGCCGCTGCCGCACTGGATAACAAACAGATGCCACCAGGAATGGGCATGACCGTTGAGCGTCACACCGGGGTTCAGCCATTGCATGGCGATCGCCATTCCAGGCGTCACTTCACAGCCTTCAATGCTTTTGTCGTGAGCCAACGCGACAATATCGACGTCGCTGTCTTCAAGGGTTTGACGCATACCCGCCAGTTCAGTGCCCTTCCACACCTTGGGACTTGGCGTTCGATGGTGGAGGCTTTGACGAAAGTCCTTATATGAAAAAAACGCACCTTGAAAGTTATCCATTCGCACGTCCTTTCTTCTTATTTCCCATACTTTAGCGCCAAACCTTAAGTTAACGATTCAGCGCTGTAAAGCTGGGAAACATTTTACAAAACCGATGGGCGCAAGGCGGCAATCATGTCCACTTCTATCGCGGCATTCTTGGGTAACTGGTAAACACCTACGGTGGTGCGGGTATGTTTACCGGCATCGCCCAGTACATGGCTGAACACATCCGAGGCGCCGTTGGCCACTTCGCTCAAATCGACAAAATCCGCCGTGGACTTCACATAGACCGTCACCCGGATCAATGACTTGATCTTGTCCAGCGAACCAATGGCATCGACGATCAAGGCCAGCCCGCGCATCGCACTGATGCTGGCCGCCGCTTGCGCATCGGCCAAGCTGAGGTCCAGGCCGACGCGACCGGGGTAATGGATCTTGCCGTTCATGCGCGGCACCAGACCGCTGATGTACAGCTCATCGTGATGACGGATCAGCGGCGCATAATGCCCGCCTGCGGTGTTTTCGCCGTAGATGTCGTAGCCAAACTCTTTGGCCAGGGCGATGAAGCGTTCATCGCAGGTCATGTGCTGGATCATTGATCGAACCCTCTTAATCAGTAGTGCAAAAAACGGGTGCTTGCAGGCTCAACACACGGCGCGGGTAGCCGGTGCCAGGCAAGTCACCTCAATGCGTGACTCAATCGCCTCGGCCAGACGCAACAGGTCGTTGCTCAGTTGCCCGTAGTGTTCGTTGAACAACACGATGTGGCCGATGAATGAGAAGTTGTCTTTCACTAACGCGCTGACCGAGTCGCCGATTCGCTTGGCGTACTGGCCCTCCACCAGATCGATACGCAATGCGCGGGCCAGGGCCTCGATGTCGGGCGTCGCGCGCAAGATGCCGCCATCCGGCGCCCTGAGCAGGCGAATGCCGCAGAAGCCGCGAGCCACTGGCTCGTGCTGTTCGGTCTGGCCTTCCACCGCCCAGCGCACCCAGCGTTCCCACGGATCGAAATTGACGAAGGCGCGTTTGGCCAGATCCCAGATGTGCATGCCGCCGGGGCGCATGTTGGTTTCCACGGCGCAGGTCAGGTTGTCGCTGCGCAGGAACACTTCGTTGTGCCAGGCACCATTGTCCTGGGATACCAATGCCGACATATGCCGACCGGCTGCCATCAAACGCGCCTGTACCTCAGCCGAAAGCGGTGCGGGGACGACTTGCTGGATCTCTGCGCGGTAGGCGCCTTCGGTGGTGGTTTTTTCAGTCACCCAAGTGCTGCCGGCCACGTAGTCCCAGCTGTATTCGCGGGCGTTCTGCACCAGTGCTTCAAGGACGATGCCGCCTTCGCGGTAGGGCTTCAGTGCGAGCCAGGCGTCATCGCATTCCGAAGGGTGATGGATGACGCGACAGCCTCGGCTCGCGCCTTCGCAGGCCGGTTTGATGAAGGCCTTGCCGCCCAGTTCGACAACGCGTTGGCGCAGTTCCGGCAGGCTTTCGACCCGCGCGGAAAACACCGGTCGGTATTCTCCGGGAGAGGTGCTGGCCGCCGCTTCGAGCCGACGGAAGATCTGCTTGTCCAGGCCCGCCCGCGCTTCGCCTGGGGTAATGCCCGGCAGGCCGAAGTGAGTGGCCAGCGCGGCACCGAGCAGTACGCCGCGATCGGAAAACGGCAGCACGCCGATCAGTTTCCAGCTATCGGCATTCAGGCACCCCACCACCAGTTCAAGGGACGCCGCCACGTCTTTCTCGGCCAGCGAAGTGCTGCAGACGTGATCGGCCACCTGGTCGTCATGGAGCTGAATTTTCTCGACCAGCAGGATGAGCCTGGCGTCGTAGAGCGACTTGCACAGCTCGCGCAGTTTCTGGATGTCGTGAACCCGATTGCCGTTGTAACCGACCACTACTACGCATGAAGTCGTATTCATAATGCCCCCGACCTGCAAAGTGAAAACCGCAACGGCGATGACTCAGTCATGCAACGACGCATTGGACTTACGATTGAGCCAGTACCAGGCCAGGATCCCGCCGGCGCCGATGGCGGCCAGCACCAGCGCGTTGTACGGCGCCGGCACCACCCGCATGATCAACACGGTCAGCCCGGCCCCCACCCCCAGGGACACTTCCTTGACGAACATGTTGTTTTGCTTGACCGAGAAGTAATCGAGGTAGCTGAAGGCGCACTCGGCGATGGACAGCAGCGCCACCCAGACCAGCGCCCCGGCGAGGGTTTCGACGTGGAACGCGGCGGGCGAAGACAGCACGGCAAAGCCGCCGACGATGATCCCGATCACCGCCACGACCTTGAAGCGCCCGGTGCGCTCGATCAGCTTCATCACCGGCACCTGGGCGAACACCACCACGGCGCTGTTGAGGATCAGCATCAAGCCGTACCAGGCCGGCAGCTCGCCGGTCTTGAGCAGGATCGCCTGTGGCAGGATCGAGAACACCCCGAACAGCTTGATACCCATGATGATCCCGGCGATTACCCAGGGCAGTTTGTTGCCCCAGTTGCTGCCGGCCTGACTGGCCGGGCGGGCCAGCACCGGTTCGGTGGTGAAGGTTGCGCCGAGGGCGATTGGCAGGCACAGCAACACGAACGCCGCTGCTCCGAGGAAAAACATCGTCGGCGTGAGAAGCGGCGACAGCAGGATCAAACCGGCCACCAGGCTGCCCATGTTCATGGCCACGCGGTTGTAGGCCGCGCCTTCCTTGGTCTGGGCCGCTTCGCTCTTGATCAGGTAACCGGCAATCGCAATGCCGTAGGCAAACAACGCGGCAGCAAACATCACCATGCCTTGATGGCTGGTCAGCGCCAGCAGCACCAGGCCAAGCCCGGCACACAGCAGCGTGACGCTCAGGGAACGGCGGCCAAGCACCAGTAAAGTCAGGGGCAACAGCAACAACAAGGCGCGATACCCAAGGGCCAGGATGCTGTTGGTGGCCGTGTCGAGCCAGACGTTGGCCTTGCCCAGCACCGCGAACAGCGAGACGGCGGTGATGATCCGGATCGTGAATAACCGCAGGTTAATGACCGGTTTAGCCACCGCGACCGTTGTTTCGACACTCATGCAGCACCTCAGGAACCGGGTGAACGCCCGCCGACAAAGGCCGACATTCAGAAAAGTCTGTAAGGGCATGGTAGAGAGAGAGGCTTGTCCTGATCAGGGCAAGTTCGTATAGAATCCAACGAACTTTACTGCCGGAGAGACCAGTAAAATGCAGGTTCAACGTGCAGTCATTGCCGCCATAGAATTCCAGCCCGGCGTGCCGCTGGTGCAGCAGATCGTCGATCAACTGACCCAGGCGATCAGCACGGGTGGCCTGCCCCACGGCGCCAAGCTGCCGCCGATTCGCGAACTCTCCGACTTGATGAACGTGGGCAAATCCACGGTGGTCGATGCCCTGGACCGCATGCGGGCCAAGGGGCTGGTGGTGTCTCGCCAGGGCTCCGGGCATTACGTGCATCGCTCCGAAGCAGCACTGAAAAGTGGCACCGGTCCGGACCTGCAACCTCAGGACACCCTCAGTGTGGTACGCCGCGCACTGCTGCTGGATAACGGCGCGCTGCGCCCCGGCTGCGGTTTTCTGCCGACCTCGTGGCTGCCCGCCGAAGAGTTGCAGAAAGCCGTGCGCAGTACCCTGCGAGCGACGTCATTGCGCATGGGCGAGTACGGCGTGGCCGGCGGTTACCTGCCGTTGCGCCAGGCCTTGCGGGTCAAGCTGGCGACCTTCGGCATCGAAGCGCCGGTGGACCAGATCATCACTACCGCCAACACCATGCAGGCCATCGACCTGCTGATGCGCCTGCTGGTCAAACCCGGCGACACCGTGCTGCTCGACGACCCCTGCTACTTCAACATGCACGCCAACCTGGCGCTACACGGGGCCAAAGTCATTACCATCGCCCGGGATTGCGACGGCATGGACCTCGACGCCTTAGAGCAACTGCTGATCGCCCACAAACCCGTGCTGTACATGACCAACAGCACGCTGCATAACCCCACCGGCCACTCGTTCACCCCGGCCCAGGTTTACCGCTTGCTGGAACTGAGCCACCGCCATGGCTTCCACATCGTCGAAGACGATCTGTACTGCGACATCCAGCAACGCCGCACCCCGCGCCTGGCGGCCAGTGGGTTGGACAACGTGAGTTATGTGTCGGGTTTCTCCAAGACCCTGACCGCCAACAGCCGGGTCAGCTACACCGTACTGTCACCGCAATTGGCGGCACGCATGGTCGCGCTGAAAATGGCCTGCGGCGGGGTGACGTCGGAGCTGGCGGAGCAGATTACGTGCACCATGCTCAGCGATGGCAGCTATGCCAAACATGCGCGGCGCACGGTGGATCGGTTGTATGAATCGAACAGCCGAGTGGCGAGTTGGTTGGCGGAGGCTGGGTGCTCGCTTTCCTCGTTGCCCGGCGAAGGTGTGTTTATCTGGGCGCGGTTGCCGGAGGGCTTGCATGCCGAGAATCTGGCTCGCCAAGGGCTGGAGAACAATATGGTGTTGGCGCCGGGCACCTTGCTGAGCAAAGGGCCGGATGCCAGTCAGTTCCTGCGCTTCAATGTGGCTCACAGTGACAGTTTGCAGGTGCGCGAGCGGTTTTTCCGCTTGCTCGATACACAAAGTAAATAACCGACGCCCCCCAACCCTGTGGGAGCGAGCTTGCTCGCGATGAGGCCGTCACATTCAAAATTGATGCTGCCTGACACGCCGCCATCGCGAGCAAGCTCGCTCCCACAGGGGCCCGCGTCATGCTCGATATCAGCGATGACGCTAGTCCAATGTGGGAGCGGGCTTGCTCGCGAAGAGGCCGTCACATCCAGCATCAATATTGCCTGACCCACCGCCTTCGCGAGCAAGCCCGCTCCCACAGGGATTGCGGTGCCCAATGAGATCCCCGGCCACCAGATCGCTACGATTGCCGACCTCATCCTTGCCAGCTAACTTCGCCCGGTCGCTGCCAATTCAGCGACCGGGCCTGATAACCCGGGTAAGATGCCACGCAGCTGCGCCCCACGATGGTTGGCGTTTTTCTACGCCTGAGTATTCGTGTTATGGCGGCTGTGTGTGGGAGACCTTCGGGTCTGCCGGGTCCTGCATCTCCGGTTTATCAGCCTGCGCACAGCTGCCACCCATTCGCCTGATAACGAACGGGACAGCTTCACTTATGCAGGAGTTACAAATGAACACTATCGATCCGTCTGCTACACCAGTCATACCCTTCCACCTCCAGCCCAACAGGAGGTGAAGCCCAATGACCAATCCCCAAGACCTCAAAACCATCGGCCTCACCCCCTTCTCCTACCACGCCAACGAACCCCTGTTCCGCATCAATGCCGGCGTCCCGGTAACCGAAGCCCTCTACCACGCCTCCGACCTGCTCCACCTCGCGAAACTGCTCGCCTCAGACGCCGCCATGGTTCGCGACTCCGACCGACACGCCTGGGCATCACATTTTTTGCAGGACATGAGCAAGGCAATCATCGATGACGTGGTGAAGGTGCTCGATGCACCGTGTAACAACCGCGCGTAAATGAAAAAGCCCCACCGTTCTCTCGAAAGGAGGGGCTTTTGCGCTGCAAGCCGTTTCAACTTTTGGGCCAAACGATGCAGCCTATTCGCTGCAACCAAAGCTCAGGAAAACATGGCGCGCTGCTCAGCTTCGTAATGCCGGGTCTGAAAAGGCATGAGGGTTTGGGCTTTTAGGCCGAGGCCCTCACTCAACCCCCAAGAGACAGCAAGTTCATCACGGCGTCGACGCAGTGGCGTGACGGCTTGTAGCATCACGGCTTGCACGCAAGTCGAATGTGCAAAAAGCTCGAGGACATTGAGAGTTTCCGACACCCGGAGATCGGATAAGCAAGTAAATCGAGTGAATCGCTCGAGCAGATAGCCAGCACGCCGAACCTCCACTTCGTCAGAATGACGATTCAAAAAAACGCTTATCTCGCTTTCAAGATTTGAATCCGAGTACCAGACAGCTTTGGCGGCGCTCACCAAGGCAGCGTCATCCGCTTGATTCAAAGGTCTTTTTACCAGCGTGTCCAAGGCGGATGAGAGGACGTGGCCGCTATGGGGCTTCGTCATCTGTGCTCTCCAGATAATCATGCAAAATATTCGTGAGGACGGAGATTGGTGACTCCTTGTTGCCAACATATACATCAATCGCCTGCAATGCCAGTCGACGAAACTCGGTAGTCAGGATGAAACCAGCCCTGAGAAGTGCCTTGATATCACCAATGTCCTGATCGGTCGCTCTGCCCAGCTTGGAAATGGCAATGTCGACAGGTGCCGCGATATGAACGTACAGCGGGGACTCAACCGGGAACTCTGTAAAGGGAAGGCTCCGTTCCCAATAGTCCTCATGAATTGGGCCAAAACTGGTGTTGTATTGCAGGTCGTAGTTCAGCTCCATCAAGCGACCGGATCGCTCATCAACAAACTGTTCGGGTATCTCTGCGAGCATGGTTTGCAGGTGTAAACCTTCGGGAACATGAGCCTCATAAATCTCGGCATCGACGTCGGTGGAAACGCGATGATGGGTATAAAGGTGAACAGCGCAGCCACCGAACAGAATAATTTTGACCGCCCCTGGTCCTGCGTTCTCAAGCTCCAGTTCCGCTTCGACAGATTTGAACATCGAAATCAAAGCCTGCCCCAACGCTGTATTCGTATTAACACGCGGGGTGATTACCTCTGGCAGTTCCATCGTAGATCCTCTGGGATGCTTGTAATAACGGCATCCCGAGGCTAGATAGGCAACTTCCGACCCTCAACCTGAAAAACTCGTGGGAAAGCTCAGGCAAATCCGTAGGCATTTTTGCCGGTCAGGTCGCCCTATCGTAAGCGAGCTTGGTCGCGATGGCGGCAACGGACGAAACACAGGAGATGGAAACCCAATGACAAATCCCCCCAAGACCTCGGAACCATCCGCCTTACCCCATTTATTGGGTCTGACCGTGCATTTTTTCTTAAGTGGGCCAAGAAAATCTTAATAATTTGGGATTTTCTCAATTTTTTCTTAAGCGGACAGATATCGAATTCGCCTGTTAGTCCGCGTCGCGGCCATCGCGAGCAGGCTCACTCCTACAGAGATCGGTGTGCACTCAATCCAATGTAGGAGTGAGCCTGCTCGCGATGGCGGCAACACGGTCCACCAGAATCACCCCCAACAAAAAGCCCCGCTCTTCTCTCGAAGGCGGGGCTTTTTCTTTACAGCATCCGACGCTTAAGGCGCGTACGTCAGCAGCAACTCGCTCGGCACTTTGAAGTCCAGGGACATCATCACGCTCAACGCGGTAATGGTGAAGATCGAGAACACGAACAGCTTGCGTGCCCAGACCGTGTCATCCACTGCCTTGTAGCCGGTCCAGGCCATGTACAGCCAGTACATGCCCATGGCCGCGGCGACGGCGAGGTAGCTCATGCCGGCGTAGCCGCTGAAGGTCAGCATCAAGGTCGCCACGAGGAAGGCCAGGATGTAGAGCAGGATGTGCTTCTTGGCCACCTGGATGCCGCGCTTCACAGGCAGCACCGGAATCGATGCGGCCAGGTAATCGTTGAAGCGGAAGATCGCGATGGCGTAGGAATGCGGCATCTGCCACAGGCTGAACATCACCAGCAGGGTCAGCGCGGCCATGTCGAAGGTGTTGCTGACTGCGACGTAGCCAATCACTGGCGGCATGGCGCCCGACAGACTGCCCACCAGCGTGCCGTGAACCGACTTGCGCTTGAGGTACAGGCTGTAGAAGCCGACGTAGATGACGAAGCCGATGACTGCGAACAGCGCGGCCAACGGGTTGGCCACCTTGTACAACAGGGCAACGCCGGCGACACCCAGGACGGTCGCATAGATCAGGGCCAGTTTCAGGGAGATCAAGCCCTGGACCAGCACCCGGTTCTTGGTGCGTTCCATCTTCAGGTCGATGTCGCGGTCGATGCAGTTGTTGAACACGCAACCGGAGGCAACCACCAGAGACGTGCCGATCATGGCGGCCAGGAAAATGGCCAGATCGACATGCCCTTTGGAGGCCAGGAAAAATCCGCCTGCCACAGAAAGCACGTTACCGAAAATGATCCCCGGTTTGGTGATTTGGATAAAGTGCTTAAGGGACATGCGGATCTACCTCACTTCGCCATCATGAACGTGTGGATGCTGAACATGATCCACAGCGACAAGCCAACCAGCAGGACAATCACGATCGCGGCAAAGACAAACGCAATCACGTTGTTACGCTGCGCGGCCGAACGGTCCAGGTGCAGGAAGTACACCAGGTGCACCAGCACCTGGATGACTGCGAACGCGACGACGATCATCAGGGTGATCGACTTCGGCAGCGTCGGGTACATCACCAGACCGAACGGAATCAGGGTCAGGATCACCGACAGGATGAAACCGATGCCGTAGGACTTGACGCTGCCGTGACCGGCGTCGTGGCTGTCATGGCCATTTTGGGAATGAGCTGCGTTAGCCATTTACATAGTCCCCATCAGATAAACAACGGTGAATACGCAGATCCACACGACGTCCAGGAAGTGCCAGAACAGGCTCAGGCAGCTCAGACGGGTCTTGTTGGTCGCCGTCAGGCCGTTTTTCTGCACCTGATACATCATGATCGCCATCCAGATCAGACCGCTGGTCACGTGCAGACCGTGGGTGCCGACCAGGGTGAAGAACCCGGACAGGAAGCCGGAACGGCTAGGGCCGTAGCCCTCGGAGATCAACATGTGGAACTCGTTGATCTCCATGCCGATGAAGCCGGCACCGAACACGAAGGTCATGGCCAGCCAGCCCAGGACCTGCTTCTTGTTACCCCGGAAGAACGCCAGCATGGCGAAGCCGTAGGTGATCGAACTGAACAGCAGCAGAGCGGTTTCGCCCAGTACGTATGGCAGTTCGAAGATGTCGTGGCCCGACGGGCCACCCGCTACGTTGTTAACCAGTACCGCGTACGCCGCGAAGATCGATGCAAACAGAATGCAGTCGGTCATCAGATAGAGCCAGAAACCGAATACGGTCATCTCGCCCGAGTCGTGGTGATGGTCATCATGCCCATGTCCATCGACATGGGTGTGTCCAGCATTGGTCACTAAGTTCGACATGGTTTAAGCCTGTTCCAACGAGGTTTCAACACGGGTGGCGGTGGCCGGGATTTTCCCTGCCGCTACCAGACGCTTGTGCTGCTCGGCTTCGATGCGCTCGATCACGTCGACCGGCACCATATAGCCTTGATCATCACGGGCCGCGTGGATCACGAAGTAGATCACGGTGCCGGCAAGACCCGCGATGGCCAGCCACCAGATGTGCCAGATCATCGCGAAACCGAACACGGTCAACAGAGCACCCATGACCACACCGGTCGCGGTGTTGTTTGGCATGTGGATCGGTTCGTACTTGGCCGGGGCCTTGTACGCGGTGCCGTTTTCCTTGGCTTCGGTGAACGGGTCGACAACGTCGGCTTTTGGCAGCACGGCGAAGTTGTAGAACGGAGGTGGCGACGAGGTCGACCATTCCAGGGTGTGTGCATTCCACGGGTCGCCGTGTTCGCACATGTTTTCTGGTTTGTTGCGGTCACGCACGCTGACGTACAGCTGGATCAGCTGGCAAGCGATACCTACGGCGATCATCACCGCACCGAACATGGCAACGTACAGGTACGGCACCCACTCAGGGTTGGTGGTGGCGTTCAGACGACGGGTCATGCCCATGAAGCCCAGTGCATAGAGCGGCATGAACGCGACGAAGAAGCCGGAGATCCAGAACCAGAATGCTGCCTTGCCCCAACCTTCGTGCAGCTTGAAGCCGAACGCTTTAGGGAAGTAGAAACCGAAACCAGCGATGTAACCGAATACCGCACCGCCGATGATCACGTTATGGAAGTGTGCGATCACGAACAGGCTGTTGTGCAGAACGAAGTCAGCACCCGGGATGGCCAACAATACGCCGGTCATGCCGCCGATGGCGAAGGTCACCATGAAGCCCAGGGTCCACAGCACCTGGCTGGTGAAGCGCAGACGGCCCTGGTAGATGGTGAACAGCCAGTTGAATAGCTTCACACCCGTCGGGATGGAGATCAGCATCGTCGCCAGACCGAAGAAGGCGTTGACGCTGGCACCCGAACCCATGGTGAAGAAGTGGTGCAGCCAAACCATGAAGCCCAGGATCGAGATCGCGCCCGATGCGTAGACCATCGAGTGGTGGCCGAACAGTTTCTTGCCGGTGAAGGTCGAGATGACTTCGGAGAAGATACCGAACGCTGGCAGGATCAGGATGTACACCTCAGGGTGACCCCACGCCCAGAACAGGTTCACGTACATCATCGGATTGCCACCAAGTTCATTGGTGAAAATGTGGAAATCCATGTAACGGTCAAGCGTCAGCAGTGCCAGGGTAGCGGTCAGGATCGGGAACGAAGCCACGATCAGGACGTTGGCCCAGGTGCAGGTCCAGGTGAAGATCGGCATGTCCATCAGCTTCATGCCAGGGGTACGCATTTTCAGCACGGTGGCCAGGAAGTTGACCCCCGTCAGCGTTGTCCCCAGACCCGATAGCTGTAGCGCCCAGATGTAGTAGTCCATCCCCACGCCAGGGCTGTATTGCAGGCCCGAGAGCGGCGGATAGGCAACCCAGCCGGTCTTGGCGAATTCGCCGACGCCCAGGGACAGGTTGATCAGCACTACGCCGGAAACCAGCAGCCAGAAGCTCAGGGAGTTCAGGAACGGGTAGGCAACGTCACGCGCGCCGATCTGCAGCGGCACTGCAAGGTTCATCAGGCCGGTGAAGAATGGCATCGCCATGAAGATGATCATGATCACACCGTGAGCGGTGAAGATCTGGTCATAGTGTTCAGGTGGCAGGTAGCCAGGCGAACCCTCGGTGGCCATGGCCAGCTGGGTACGCATCATGATGGCGTCGGCAAAGCCGCGCAGCAGCATGACCATGGCGACGATGATGTACATCACGCCGATTTTCTTGTGGTCGACCGACGTCAGCCACTCGGTCCACAGGTAGGTCCACTTCTTGAAGTAGGTGATTGCAGCGAACAGCGCCAGACCACCGAGCGCGATCATGGAGATGGTAATCATCACGATCGGTTCGTGGAACGGGATCGCTTCCCAACTTAATTTACCAAACATCGTTTACTCCTCTGCCCCGGCAGCTGAATGCGAACTCATGTCCATCCCTTCCA
Organism: Pseudomonas sp. P4_B3; assembly: GCF_056402295.1. Lineage (NCBI taxonomy): Bacteria > Pseudomonadati > Pseudomonadota > Gammaproteobacteria > Pseudomonadales > Pseudomonadaceae > Pseudomonas > Pseudomonas sp. P4_B3. Next base: position 105,287 of record NZ_JBFUHR010000016.1, on the reverse strand, counting down.
TTTGGGCCACTTCTTTCTCTGCTTTCTCGTGCTTGACCTTAGGACCCGGTTTCATGCCTTCGTACTTGTCGACGATGGCCTGGAACATGCCTGGGGTAACCGAGGAGTAGAGCTCGACTGGGTTGTTCTGGCTTGGCTTGGAAAGGGCTGCGTATTCAGCTTGTTCAAGCTGTTTAGGTGCCTTTTTGACTTCACTTACCCAGGCGTCGAAATCTTCCTGGGAAGTTGCGATCGCTTTGAATTTCATACCGGTGAAACCCGCGCCGCTGTAGTTGGCGGAGATACCGTCCATTTCAGCGTTCTCGTTGGCGATCAGGTGCAGCTTGGTCTGCATGCCCGCCATTGCGTAGATCTGGCCACCCAGAGCGGGGATGAAGAACGAGTTCATCACGGCGTCGGAAGTGATCTTGAAGTTGACTGGGGTGTGCGCCGGGAACACGATCTTGTTGACCGTGGCGATGCCTTGTTCCGGGTAGATGAACAGCCATTTCCAGTCCAGCGCGACCACTTCGATGGTCACAGGCTTGACGTCGGATTCCAGCGGCTTGTACGGATCCAGTGCGTGGGTCGACTTGTAGGTGACGTAACCCAGGGCAATGATGATCAGCACTGGAACAGCCCACACCGCAATCTCGATCTTGGTGGAGTGGTTCCATTTCGGGGTGTAGGTGGCGTTGGTGTTGGACGCGCGGTATTTCCAGGCGAACAGGAAGGTCATGACGATGACCGGCACCACGACCAACAGCATCAGCAGCGTTGCGGTGATGATCAGGTTTCGCTCGTCCAGACCAACCTGGCCCTTGGGATTGAGCAAGGTCATGTTGCAGCCTGACAGCAACAACGTGCCGATCAGCGGCAATAAGCCTAGTAGTCTGGGGTACCTGTTTTTACTCATCTCACGACCTCTAAAGCAGCTTGCGCAATGCAGTTGGGTTTTGATCGCCAACACTTCACCCTGCCAAGGGTTGGCATTTTTCTTGGATTGAATAAGGGCATGCCCGTTGTGCGTCAGACGCTGTACGACAAATCCCGGGCCTGCGGTGAGTTCTTATTCGAATTCGTGGTCAAAGGCCTTGTTACAGACCAATTCCATTTGGTGCGGGTAGTTGGAGGCTCCGACACCTGGGCATCGCATGAAGCCACCAGACCTCTCGACACCCTGTTTCTGCTCACGTCTGGTTAAGATTTGAGCAGTGCCGGGGATTCAGTGCGGGCGATTGTAGATATGTAACGTTGTATAAACCATGTCTCATCCCGAAATAATTTTTATCCGAACCGGCAACAATCATTAACCGTTTTCGCAAAAGTGGCGCATCTTATCGAAATTAATTCTCAACAAAAACACCACAATAAGTAGGTCTTCCACCCACAGTTCAGACAGTATCGGCCCCCTCTTCACTGCCCTTTACCTTGCCCGGAGCCCGATATGACGGGGGCTTCGGCCATTCGCCAGACCCTGTTAAAACTGCCTGCTCGCGTTCGCAATGGAAAAAACCGCAAGCCTGCAAAACAGCCCAATTTCGTTACGTTTCCATGTACCAATCCGGCCTCTTCGAACGCCCTGCGACACTGACTCTGTGACAACATGTCGCACATGTGTCGCACCCTTGGCTGTCGCACATCACGGTCTTTTTACCCGGCCTCTGAAATGCGCTGAGCAAGACAAAAAAGCCCCGGTCCTCTCTTCAAGGACCGGGGCTTTTTTGTCCGACAATTCCTGCCGACAGATGACCTCAGCGCAGCGCTTTGCGGTTACGCGACGTGAGCAAAGGCACCAGCACCACAATCAGCACGAAGGCGACCAACGCCCACTGTGCCAACGACAGACCGAGGATCGGCGGGTATGGCGTGGAGCAGAAACCATCGACCTGGAAACCCAGCGGAAAGATCTTCGCCAGCGGCAAGTCATCCACAATCGGTTGCAGCACATCGATGCCGCAACTGACCGCCGGATAGAACTGCGTATAGACGTGATGTCCGGCAACGCCTGCGCCTGCCAGCGCGCAGATCACCACCAGGGTTTCGAACACCGTGATGCTGCGACGGGTGCGCATGGCGGCGCCGATGAAGGCGAAGATCGCGATCAGCAGCAACGCATAACGCTGCAGGATGCACAGCGGGCAAGGGGCCTCGCCCAGAACAATTTGCATGTACAGCGCGCCGCCGATCAGCGCCAGGCAAATGATGCCCAACAACACCAGGTAGCGCCGTTCACGCCCCAACCGCATGGATTCATCGCTCATCGCGTTTCCCTTGAAAATTTCGATTGCCCGCCAGTCTACACGCTGGCCTGATCTTTGAGAGCTGGCGCGTAGCAAGGGGGATGTCGCAGGGAATAGACGACAGGACGGTTAAGGAGGGATTAACTTTTAACCAGAAAGATCAAAAGATCGCAGCCTCCGGCAGCTCCTACATCGGAATGGATTGCATCCTGTAGGAGCTGCCGAAGGCTGCGATCTTTATTAGGGGTTACTCCAGCGCCGCTGCCGGCCCGAAGAACTCGTAACGGCTTTGCTTCTCCGGCACACCCAGGGCTTTGAGGTGACGCTTGATGGACGCCATGAAACCTTTCGGCCCCAGGAAGTAAACATCCAGGTCACGCTGCTCCGGCAGCCATGCATGCAACTGCTGCTGGCTCAACAAACCGACCTTGTGCGCCGCCGGGCTCACGCCGTCATCTTCGGCGTAGCAGTAGAAGCGCTTGAGCTGCGGGTGACGCTCGGCCAGGCCATCGATCCAGTCGCGGAAGGCATGGACGCTGCCGTTGCGCGCGCAGTGGATGAAATGCACCGGCCGCTGAGTTTCCAGCGCAGCTTCGAGCATCGCCAGGGTCGGGGTAATGCCGACGCCGCCGCTGATCAGCACCAGAGGTTTGTCGCTGGCGGTCAGGGTGAACTCGCCCGATGGCGGGAACAACTGGATGCTGGCGCCGACATGCAACTGGTCATGCAAGTAGTTGGAAGCGCGGCCACCGGCTTCACGCTTGACGCTGATGCGGTACTGGCCTTTGTTCGCCAGCGCTGACAGCGAGTAGTTACGACGGATCTCTTCACCGTCGAGGATCAGTTTCATGCCGATGTACTGGCCGGGTTCTGCCTCCAGGATCGGGCCTTTGTCTGCAGGTTCAAAGTAGAACGAGGTGATCTCGGCGCTCTCCTCGACCTTGCCGGCCACGATGAATGCCCGCGCCCCGCGCCAGCCGCCCGGTGCCTGTTCCTTCTGGTCGTAGATGCTGGTTTCGGCACCGATGAGGATGTCCGCCAGTTGCCCGTAGGCCGCACCCCAGGCCGCGATCACTTCCGGGGTGGCGATCTCTTCGCCCAATACTTCGGCAATGGCCCGCAGCAGGCAGCTGCCGACAATCGGGTAGTGCTCCGGCAGAATCTGCAGGGCCACGTGCTTGTTGATGATCTTGGCCACCAGGTCGCCCAACTGGTCGAGTTGGTCGATATGGCGCGCATACATCAATACGCCGTTGGCCAGGGCTCGCGGCTGATCACCACTGGCCTGGTGGGCCTGGTTGAACAGTGGGCGGACTTCCGGGTATTCGGAGAGCATCATGCGGTAGAAGTGTGTGATCAGCGCTTCACCACCGCTTTCGAGAAGTGGCACAGTGGATTTGACGATGGCACGATCTTGAACGCTCAGCATAAAGTGACTCCTGGTCTTCTTGGATTGCTAACGGATTACCCTATGCCTATCAGTTTCCATGCCAACTATTTAGTCTTTATAAATCAATAAGTTAATAACTTAATAGTCATTTAGACACTGCCTGACTTATAGTCATACCGACTACACGGAGTCACTATGACTGCAAAACCCCTGCTCACCGCCCTGCTGCCCCTTGTCTCCGACCTGTCCCGCGAACTGCCCGAGGGCGAGCGTTATCGCCGCCTGCTGGAAGCCATGCGCGCCCTGCTGCCATGCGACGCCGCCGCTCTGCTGCGTCTCGACGGTGAATGGCTGGTGCCGCTGGCGGTCGACGGCTTGAGTACCGATACCCTCGGTCGGCGCTTCAAGGTCAGCGAGCACCCGCGTTTCCAAGCGCTGCTCAGCGGCCCAGGCCCGACCCGTTTCGCTGCCGACAGCGACTTGCCTGACCCCTATGACGGCCTGGTCGATGGCCTGGATGATCATCTGGAAGTTCATGACTGCATGGGTTGCCCGTTATTCATCGACGAGCGCCCATGGGGCCTGCTGACCCTCGACGCCCTCGATCCGGAGCGCTTCGAACCGATCGAGCTGGATGCCCTGCAAGCCTTCGCCAGCCTCGCGGCCGCCACAGTCAACGCCGCTGAGCGCATCGAGCGCTTGAACAACCGGGTCGAAGACGAGCATCAGCGCGCCGAGGTCTACCGCCAGGCCAGCGGCCAGCAGACTCGCGAGATGATCGGCCAAAGCAAGGCCCACAAGCGTCTGGCCGAAGAAATCAGTCTGGTGGGCGGCAGCGACCTGACCGTGTTGATCACCGGCGAAACCGGGGTCGGCAAGGAGTTGGTGGCCCAGGCCATCCATGCCGCCTCGCCCCGCTCCGACAAACCGATCATCAGCCTCAACTGCGCCGCGTTGCCCGACACACTGGTGGAAAGCGAATTGTTCGGCCATGTCCGCGGTGCTTTTACCGGTGCGCTGAACGACCGCCGTGGCAAGTTCGAACTGGCCAACGGCGGCACGCTGTTTCTCGATGAAGTCGGTGAGTTGTCGCTGACCGTGCAGGCCAAGTTGCTGCGCGTGTTGCAGAGCGGTCAACTGCAGCGACTGGGCTCGGACAAGGAGCATCAGGTCGACGTGCGCCTGATCGCGGCGACCAACCGCGACCTCGCCGAAGAAGTGCGCAGCGGCCGTTACCGCGCCGACTTCTACCATCGCCTCAGCGTTTATCCGCTGCTGGTGCCGGCCCTGCGCGATCGCGGACGCGATGTGCTGCTGCTCAGCGGTTACTTCCTGGAGCAGAACCGCTCGCGCATGGGCCTCAACAGCCTGCGCCTGAACAGCGACGCCCAGGCCGCGCTATTGGCCTACGACTGGCCCGGCAACGTGCGCGAGCTTGAACACTTGATCGGCCGCAGCGCCTTGAAAGCCTTGGGCAACTGCAAGGAACGGCCGAAGATTCTCAGCTTGAGTGCAGCCGACCTGGACTTGCCCAACGCCAGCGTTGAAGCTTCTGCCGAGCAACCTGTCGCCAGCGTCACGCAAGCGGTGATCGGCGACTTGCGCGAGGCTACCGAGCGTTATCAGCGTCAATTGATCGGTGCCTGCCTGGAACGGCACAACAACAATTGGGCAAGCGCGGCCCGTGAGCTGGGCCTGGATCGGGCGAACCTGGGGCGGATGGCCAAGCGGTTGGGGATGAAATAGTGTCGCTATAGGGTGAGTGGAGTCTTTGTGGCGAGGGGGCTTGTCGGATCGCCGCACCGCCCCGTTGGGTCGCGACGCGGCCCCTGGCTTTCACCGACAAACCGAGTCGCTGGATTTACGACCGCTTCGCGGCCGAACGGGGGCGAGCCCCCTCGCCACAATGGTCCTGTGTTTGACCCGAGAGAGGTATTCACCCTAAAGCCTGCCCCCGACAAGTCGATAACCCGGCATCGAAGTCATTGGCGATCCCGGGATTGCCCGTCACCTTTTTCCAGAGAAGGTTCCTATGTCCTCCACCAAAGCCCGCGCAGACTCACTTTCGCTTCTGCTGTTTACCTTGCGCAGCGGCAAGCTGATGGCAATCAACCTGCTCAAGGTCAGTGAAATCATTCCCTGCCCGCCGCTGACCAAACTGCCGGAGTCGCACCCCCACGTCAAAGGCATCGCCAGCCTGCGCGGTGCCTCGCTGTCGGTGATCGACCTCAGCCGTGCCATTGGCGAACGTCCGCTGGAAGACCCGAACGGCGGCTGCCTGATCGTCACCGACGTCAGCCGCTCCAAGCAGGGCCTGCACGTGCAGGCCGTGAGCAAGATCGTCCATTGCCTGACCACCGACATCCGCCCGCCGCCCTTCGGCTCCGGTGGTTCGCGCGCCTACATCACCGGCGTGACGTCGGTCGATGGCACCCTGGTGCAAGTGCTGGACATCGAAAAAGTCATCCACGGCATCGCCCCGGCACAAATCGAAATGGCGCCGACCGAGCTGAGCATGGAAGACGCCGAACTGCTCGGCAACGCGCGCATCCTGGTGGTCGATGACAGCCAGGTGGCCTTGCAGCAATCGGTGCACACCCTGCGCAACCTCGGCCTGCAATGCCATACGGCCCGCAGCGCCAAGGAAGCCATCGACTGCCTGCTGGACCTGCAAGGCACCGCACAACAGATCAACCTGATCGTCTCGGACATCGAAATGTCGGAGATGGACGGCTACGCCTTCACCCGTACCCTGCGGGAAACTCCGGATTTCGCGCATCTTTATGTACTGCTGCACACCTCGCTGGACAGTGCGATGAACGCCGAGAAAGCACGACTGGCGGGGGCGAACGCGGTACTGACCAAATTCTCTTCACCGGAATTGACCCAGTGCCTGATCACCGCGGCCAAGGCTGTCGCCGAACAGGGTTATTGAGTGTTGACCGAAGATTACTGCTGGCTGATGCGACGCGACCTCTCTGTCGTCGTGCCGCCCCCCGATTGGCCAGCCGGCCTGCAACTGGGCGAATACCGCCCCGAACTGGGCGCCGCCGTGCACCGGCTGATGGAGCTCGGTTATCTCGACGGCGCTGGGCGTGTAGCCGCGCTGGACATGTGGCAACGGCAGTTCGAGACCGATCCGGAATATGACCCGGCCCTGTGCTTCATTGCCCAGGATGCCGAAGGTGTGGTGGGTGTGTGTCAGTGCTGGACCAGTGCCTACATCAAGAACCTGGTGGTGCATCCGCGGTTTCAGGGCCGTGGATTGGGGCGTGCCTTGCTGTTGCAAGCGTTCAAGGTATTCCAGCAGCGGCGTGAAGGCTTCGTGGACCTGAAGGTTCTGGAAGACAACCTTCGGGCGCGGCGCTTGTATGAAAGCGTCGGGATGCGCGCAGTCCGCCGGGAGCCGGTTCCTCTCTGACATGCCGCCTTCGCTGGCAAGCCAGCTCCTACAGTGACCGAGCCGATCACAAAACATGTGTAGGGCGCGATTCCTGTAGGAGCGGGCTTGCTCCGGCCGGCGAGGCCAACTGAGTGGCGCATAATTTGCTTCGATAGCGGCTTTTGTGGCGGCATTCTGTCGCCGTTTCATGCCCTGTAATGCGAATGAACACTCAATGAATACAAGGTTTTCCTGCGTAGGCTGCGGCAAATGCTGCAACGGCCACCATGTGCCCCTGACCCTGAGCGAAGCCCGGATGTGGGCAGCCGACGGTGCTCAGGTGATCGTGCTGGTGGAAGCGTTTCTGGACAACGGCCTGGGCCTGCCAGTGCAACAACGGGAGCACACCGTACGCCGTTCGGCGGCGGTGCGCAGCGGCGAATCCGACGCGTACGTGGCCATCACCTTCGCCGCCTACAATGTCGGCCCCTGCCGGAATCTTGACGAAGACAACCGCTGCCGCATCTACGAACGCCGGCCGTTGGTGTGTCGCATCTATCCGATGGAAATCAATCCGCACATTCCCCTGAACCCCACCGCCAAGGAGTGCCCGCCAGAGTCCTGGGAAACAGGGCCAGAGCTGATTGTCGGTGGCAAACTGGTCGACCGGGAGTTATCGGAATTGATCCAGCGTTCCCGTCAGGCGGATCGCGACGAAATTCAGACCAAGGATGCGATTTGCGCACAGCTGGGCATCCGCACGACGGCCCTGAAGGGCGACGGGTTTACCGCATATCTTCCGGATATGGCGGAGTTCGCCAGAATCATCGACGAACTGACCGGGCAAATGTTGCCGGAGTGGGGCAGCGAGTGGCTGTTTCATGTGTCGGGGGACGATATCGCCGGGCAGATTGTTGCGGCCGGGGCGAAAGTGGCGGCGGATGCGCCGACGAACTTTGCGTTCATTTCGTTGCGCACGGCTTGAGAGGTCAGGTGCGCAGCTTTGCGAGCTGCGCACGCGCCTTCAGACAGGTAAAGATTTAAAGCGTCGTGACCGCCAGACACTCCACTTCCACCCCTGCGTCCAGTACAAGCTTGCCAGCAAATGTAGTACGAGCGGGTAACCGATCCGCCGGAAAGTAGCTGCGATAAACAGCATTCATGGCAGCAAAGTCCTTCATGTCGGAAAGAATAACCGTGCATTTGGCCACCTGCGCCAGAGACGACCCATGATGCTGCAGTGCGTTGCGCAGATTGGCCATGGCCTGTTCCATTTGCGGCCCTATACCACCTTTCACCAACTCCCCTGCCTCCGTCATTCCGATTACGCCAGAGAGGTAAAGTGTCTGACCAACCTGAACCGCATTGGAAAATGGCATGCCTTCTTCGTTTGGAAAGTACCGAGGAAACTCGAGAGCCGGCGTCGGCAAGTAGCGCTGGGTAATTGCTTGCAGCTGACCATTTTGTTTCAACCGCTCAAGAGCAGCATTCAGGTTATTGCGCAGCAGGGTGTCGTTTTTGCGAACCGCCATGGCCACGCCGCTGCCCAGCATGGGATCGCTAATCGCCGGGCCGGCGAAGTCAAAACCTTGCCCCTGCGGTTTACTCAATAGCGCGTAGGTAATTTCGATCGAGTCTTGCAAAGTCGCATCCAGCTCTCCCGCCAGCAGGCTGGCGATCAATTGATCATTGAGGTTGAAGCTGCGTACTGTTACCCCCGCCTGCGCCCAACGCGCCTTGGCGAACGCCTCGCGACTGGTACCGGCCAGCACGCCGACACGCTTGCCCCGGAGCGATTGAGCATCGGGTTGCAGATTCGCCCCCTTGGGAGCCACCAGCCTGCTGCTCAGGGGATACAGGTTTTCGGTGAAATCGACACGCTCGCGACGCAACGATGTGGCTGTCATCGGCATGATTGCGTCGAAACGACCGCCTTCGAGCGCATCGATGTTGGTGGCGTAATCCTGGTCAACCCAGACACAGCGGGACTTGAGTTCGGCACACAGCGCATTGCCCAACTCGATATTGAGCCCTTCCAGTTCGCCATTCTCGTTACGGAATTCAAACGGCGATACAAGCGGCTCGACACCGAAACGGATCTGTGGATCGACGACAGCTGTAGTACAACCCGCGGCCAGAGCCACTATCAGGGGTGCAGAAAAAAACTTAAGCAGACGCATGAGAAAACCTTCATCAAGATTCATGGAAATGAATCCTCGACGAATGGCCTTCGAGATTCCCAGAGGGCGAATCGCCAACCGGTGTAGGAACGCTCTGACTTACAGCAAGGAATACGGGCGACCTGAAAATGCCTGAACCTTAACGCTTACCCATCGATCGACGAGTTCCCGGCGGCGCCATGCCCGGTGTCTTGGTGTGGCCGTTCTTGGCGCCGTTCTTGTACCACGGCTGGTTGGAGCCCTTGGCGGCCGCCAGTTCGCCCGGTTTGAACGGGAACTTGAAGGCCGGGATTTCGGCTTTGGTTTCGCTGTCGGCGCTGGAGTCGACGCTGTCTGGCAGCTCTGCCTGCACGTCGCTCAGGGCGTCGGCGACCGGCGGTTGTTTCGGGGAAGTCATGAAAGCTCCGGGTGGTGCATGAAGTGTCGGGCCCGGTGAACGAGCCGCATGCCACAGTATAAGAAGTGCGGCAGTATAACTGGATGGAGCACCGCAAGCTGCAAGCTTGCATTGACCGCCTGACGACTCGCACAAATCCCGCGAAGAATGTTAGCGTGCTCATCATTCTTCACCGCCCGACGAGCCCGCCTCCCATGAAAAAGACTGTCCTGGCCTTCAGCCGCGTCACCCCGGAAATGGTCGAACGCCTGCAACAAGACTTCGATGTCATCGTGCCGAATCCGAAAAACGGCGACATCAACGCCCAATTCAACGAAGCCCTGCCCCACGCCCACGGCCTGATCGGCGTGGGTCGCAAACTCGGCCGCGCCCAGTTGGAAAACGCCGCCAGGCTGGAAGTGGTGTCCAGCGTCTCGGTGGGCTATGACAACTATGACCTGGCCTACTTCAACGAACGCGGGATCATGCTGACCAACACGCCGGATGTGCTCACCGAAAGCACCGCCGACCTGGCGTTTGCTCTGTTGATGAGCAGCGCGCGTCGCGTCGCCGAACTGGATGCCTGGACCAAGGCCGGGCAATGGCAGGCCACTGTCGGTGCGCAGCTGTTCGGTTGTGATGTGCATGGCAAGACGCTGGGCATCGTCGGCATGGGCAACATCGGTGCCGCCATCGCCCGGCGTGGCCGCCTGGGGTTCAACATGCCGGTCATCTACAGCGGTAACAGCCGCAAGACCGAACTGGAACAGGAACTCGGCGCGCAGTACCGCAGCCTCGATCAATTGCTGGCCGAAGCTGATTTCGTCTGCCTGGTGGTGCCGCTCAGCGAGAAAACCAAACACTTGATCAGCCATCGTGAACTGGCACTGATGAAGCCAAGTGCCATTCTGGTGAACATTTCCCGTGGTCCGGTGGTGGATGAACCGGCGCTGATCGAAGCGCTGCAAAACAACCGCATTCGGGGTGCAGGGCTGGACGTGTACGAAAAAGAACCACTGGCCGAGTCGCCACTGTTCCAGCTGAAAAATGCCGTGACCTTGCCGCACATCGGCTCGGCCACCCATGAGACCCGCGATGCCATGGCCAACCGAGCACTGGCCAACTTGCGCAGCGCCTTGTTGGGCGAGCGACCGCAGGATCTGGTCAATCCCCAGGTCTGGAAAGGCTGATGAAATGACGGCACGTCTTAATTGACGTGCCAGACTTCACAAGTGCTCAAGCACACAATACTCATTTAATAAAAAGCAAAATACGACACAGCTTGCAACTCAGTCGTCGCATCAACTGCATTCATCCAATATAAACTCCGTGCAACTAGCCACACACCCGGAGAACATATGAATGTTCAACATCACAACCATAACAATGATTAGGCGAAGCAAAATTATTGTCGTATTACTGGCGGCATTGTTCGGACTTATGACGCTCGCCAACAATTTCACCGACTATACGGCATATGCCGAATACATCGGACGCATCATAAGCATGAGCGTTACCGAGGGCAATGAATCCAGGCGATACAGGGCAATTGCCTCAACACTGTTTCATCATCGTTTTTACTGGGCAATAATAACAATTGAAACCATATTCACCTTGAGCTGCCTGATTGGAACTTATCAGCTCATCCAAACAATTAACGCACCCCACCATGAGTTCCATGAAGCAAAAAAATTCGCCATAGTGGGATTCACCATGGCGATTTTTGTTTATCAAACATTTTACGTCATCATACTCAATGAATGGTTTGACCTGGAGTACTCCGCCCAGCGCAGCGCTTTTGACTGGGCACGGAATAACATTGAGTACATGTTTCTCGGTCTGATTTACCTCGTGGGGGTAAAGGATAGCTGAATAGCCTGAAGTTCACGCCAGTTTGCGCGCCATGGGACTGGCACTCGTCCCGGGTTTGCGGAACACCAGCACATTACCCAGCATGACCAACCCCAACCCCGCCAATGCAGGGGCGGTCCATTGGTAACCCTCGGCAAACGCCGACACATTGAGCGCCACCACCGGAAACAGCACCGTGCAATACGCAGCCCGCTCAGGCCCCATGCGGCCGACCAGGGTCAGGTAGGCGGTGAAACCGATCACCGATCCCGGAATCACCAGGTACAACAGTGACCCGATGTAACGTGCGCTCATTTCCATGTCGAAGGGAATGCCTTTGACCAGGCACCACACCGTGAGCATCGCCGCCCCGTAAGCCATGCCCCAGGCATTGGTGGTCAGCGGTTTGAGACCGGCCTTCTGCTGCAGGCTCGAAAGCATGTTGCCCGCCGAGAAACACAAGGTGCCGCACAGGGCCAGACCGAGACCGAGCAAGGTTTCCGGACTCGCGGTATGCCCGGCCAGCTCCGGCCAGAACAGCAGGCCCAGACCAAGCAGGCCCAGCGCACCGCCCATCAGCACATTGCGGGCGATTTTCTGACCGAAGAACACCCGCGCGTTGAGGGCATTCCACAGGGTGGCGGTGGAAAACACCACCGCCACCAGACCGCTGGGAATCCACTGACTCGCCGTGAGGAAGCACATGAAGTTGACGCAGAACAGGCACAAGCCCTGAGCCAGGCAGATCAGGTGCCCGCGGCGGTTCATCATTTGCAGGCGCCGGCTGAGCAGCAGGATCACGAACAGCACCAGCGCGGCGAGGCCGAAGCGATAGACGATCGACACGGGAATGGCCACCACGCCCAGTTGCCATTTCAAGGCAATCCAGGTGGTACCCCAGATCAGCACGGTCAGCAGGTACAACGAAAGGTTCATGACTAAGGCTCCTCGATAGGTGCCCAGTGTCCAGCGCCACGCCTGGACGCACTTGCATAAACTTGCGCTTTTGTCTGGCGACAGGCTGGCAGGCAAGCGTCTACGGAGTAGGATGCAAGGCGTTGGATGCAGGTGTTAGAGAGCAACGATCATGGCTGCACTGGATACCCTACAAGTTTTTCAAGCCCTCAACCGCTCGCCGAATGCTCGCCTCGAGCACAGCGCCGAGCTCGGTGACGGCTTGTCTGCAGCCTTGTGGAGCAATCACCACGACGCCCAGGAATACGAAGCGCCCAGCCACCACACGTTGTCCTGTTACATCGCCGGCGGCACCGGCACCTTTCGCCGCGACCAGCCCGGCAACAAGGGTGGCCCGGACAAACTTTGCATCCTCCCGGCTGATCACCAGTCAGGCTGGGTGATCAACGGCGACATTCGCCTGGCACACCTGTATTTCAGCCCCGAACAATTTGCCCTCGGCTGTGTCACCCTGCTCGATCGCGAGCCACGGGAAATGCAACTGCGCGAGCAGACCTTTCTCGATGATCCGCAGCAGGCGCTGCGCTTTCGACAGTTGATCACCCTGAACTGGGACGAGCCGGGCGAGCGCCTGCTCACCAGCAGCCTGGCTCACGAACTGCTCAGCCATGCCCTGCTCAGCCAGGTCAATGCCCGGCAAGGCCTGCGCCTTAAAGGTGGGTTGGCCGCGCATCAGCGCCGACATCTGGTGGAGTACATCGACAGCCATCTGGACGAGGCCATCAGTCTCGGCCAGTTGGCGGCGTTGTGCGCGTTGTCGGAATACCACTTCGCGCGGATGTTCCGCGAAAGCTTCGGCTTGCCACCCCACCAGTATGTGCTGGCACGACGCCTGAACCGGGCGCAGGAGTTGCTGCGCACGACCTTGCAGCCACTGGGGGAGATTGCGCTGGCCTGCGGATTTTCCAGTGCCAGCCATTTCACCAACCGGTTTCGCCAGGCCCTCGGTGGAACGCCCGGCGAATATCGCCAGGCGTTTTTGCGCTAGGCGCGGGATTTTCGGCGTCCTTCAGACCGCCATCGCGAGCAGGCTCGCTCCCACAGGGAGAAACAGTCGTCAGAACTCCAAGGTGCTCGACAACGTCACCTGCCGCGAGTCACCCATCGACACAAAGAACCGACTCGCCGCCGAGGTGTAGTAAGTACGGTCAAACAGGTTCTTCACGTTGAGCTGGAACTTGACCTTCTGCCCTTCGACCTTTGTGTCGTAGGTGGCGAACGCATCGGCCACGGTGTAGCTCGGCAGGTCGAAATCGTTCACCGCATTGCCCGCGCGCTCCCCCACATAACGCGCCCCGGCGCCGACCCGCAGTTGGTCGCCGCCGACGATGGTGCCGAAGTCATAGACGGCCGACAGCGAGCCGCTGTTCTTTGCCACGTTTTGCAGTTGATTGCCCTTGTAAACAGGGTCTTCGGTGACTTCGGCATCGGTGTAGGCGTAGCTGCCGATCATGCTCCAGCGATCCGTCAGCTGACCGCTCAAGTCCACTTCCAGGCCACGGGAACGCACTTCGCCGGCGGCACTGTAAATCGTGGTCGGGCCTTCGGCGTTGGCCACCAGCACGTTGCGTTTCTTGATGTCGAACAGCGCGATGTTGCCAGTGACGCGGCCCGGCAGATCGAGCTTGGCACCCAGCTCCCAGGACTTGGCTTCTTCCGGCGCGATGCCGCCGTCAAGCACGGTGCTGCTGCCGCTCAACGGCGCGATGGTCGAGTTGGGTTTGAACGACTCGGTGTAGCTGCCATAAAACGACAAGGCATCGGTGTATTTGTATACCAGGCCCGCGCGCGGCACCCATTTCTGCCCGTTACTGTCGGTGTTGGCGTGGAACGGTACGCCTTTGCCGGCGTATTGGTCGTACGCCTGGAAGCGCGCGCCGGCCACCAGAATCCATTGGTCGTTGAGGTGGATGGAATCCTGCAGGAACACCGAATCGCTACGCAGTTCATCGGTCTGCGCGCTGTCGGCCGCACTGACAGTGGTGCCCGGCACTTCCTGGCCATAGATCGGGTTCACGTAGCTGAACTGGGTGCGGCTTTTCTGGCGGATCAGGTCTTCGCGGAAAATCTTGCGGTACTCGTCATCGACGCCGAACAGCAGGTCATGCTGCATGCCGAACACATCCACGTTGCCTTCGAGGCTGGCGGTGGTGAAGCGGTCGGTGCTGATCGCATTCCGGGTGCCGTCCATGCTGCGGGTCAGGGCGCCCTTATTGGTGTCGATTGCAGTCACGCGCACCTGGCTGGCGTCGTAGGTTTCGCGGTTCCAGCTGTAGCCGAAATGGGCCTTCCAGTTGTCGTTGAGCTCGTGATCGGCCTCGAAGTGATAGAGGTCCGAACGCCCCTCCATGTTGTTGAACGGCTCGTCGAGACGCTCGTTGCGCGAGATGTCCAGCGGATGGTTGGTCCGTGGATCGATCAGCGTGCCTCGGTCAAACGGCGTGAGGAATTCGCGGTGCTCATAGGAGAACAGCAACTTGGTGCTTTCACCGTACCAGGCCAGCGACGGCGCGATCAGGCTCTCACGATGTACACCGAAGTTGCGCCAGTAATCTTCGTCTTCGTAGTCGAGCACCATGCGGTACGCCAGCCCGGAGTCGCCCAGGGCACCGGTGCTGTCGAGACCGCCGCCGCTGCCATTCTTGCCGTCGCCATAGCTCGAGCCGCGCACGGTCAAGGCGTTGTACTGCTCAAGCTCGGGTTTCTTGCTGACTATGTTGACCACGCCGCCCGGATCCTGGATGCCGTAGAGCAACGAGGCCGGGCCCTTGAGTACTTCGACCCGGTCGACGCTGGCGTTGAGACCACGACCCTGCACGATCGGCATGCCGTCTCGCATGATCGAGCCGTTACGGTTGTCGCCAAAGCCGCGGACCATCACCGAGTCCTGGGTGCTGCCAAGGGTGTTGGCCTGGGTGATGCCGCTGACATTGGCCAGGGCGTCATCGAGATTGCGCGGAGCCTGGTCGCGAATGACCTGGGCCGGGACGACATTGACGGTCTGCGGGATTTCCTGAATCGGGGCCGAGGAGCGCATCACTGAAGAAGTCGGTGGCGGCTGGTAACTCATGGACTCATCCATCACCGAGGTAATGGTGGTAGCGCCCAGGCTCAACGCACCTTCGGTCGGCCGTGGTTCCAGTGCAATGGTGTGCCCATCGGTGCGGCGGAACGTCAATCCCGAACCGGTGAGCAGACGTTGCAGGGCCTGTTCGGCACTCATCTGGCCATTGACCGCTGGCGCATTGAGGCCGTACGGCGCTTCATCGGTGTAGACGACACTGATGCCGGTCACCCGGCTGAAATCACTCAAGGCTTGGGGCAGCGGTTTGGCGGCCAGGGAAAAACTGAACTGCGCGAGTTGCTGGCTGTTGCCAGCCTCAGCGGCCAGCACCACGCTCAGCGGCAACAACGCCAATGCCGAAAAGCTCAACGCAGACACACCCAACCATTGTTTGACCGACCCCGATTTTGCCCTGGACTTCATGACTCATGACCTGTGTAGAACCACAACGGATGCGAATGACTCGCAGTTTCAGTCACTACACGGATGGCAATCGGATTTACCTCACTACAATTCTGAAAATATTTTTATTCCGGGCGAGGTAGTGATTGAACTTGCCCGCGAAGAGGCCAGCAGCTTCAACGTAAAATAATCAGGTGCCCCAAAACCTGATGCTGCTCAAACCCCAACACGCCTTGCAGTGAACTCAACACCGCCTGCGGGTTCCTGCTCGGAAAGCTGCCACTGACCCGGCGTGCCGCCAGTTCATCATTGAGCAGCACGATCCGTCCGGGGTAATAGCGCCCCAAATCCTGCACCACATCGGCCAACGTCGCCTTGTAGTAATTGAGCCAGCCCTGGCGCCAGGCTAACTGCGCTTCGCTGTCCACCCCGTGGAGTTTTTCCGCTGTGCCTTCGCCATAGGCCACTTGCTGGCCGGCGGTGAGAATTTGCTGTTCCGCGTTCTGGTCCGCCGTCACGCCAACCCGTCCCGACAACACCGTGACCTGTGCACCGTGAGGCTGCAAACGGACTTCGAACTGCGTACCCAGGACCCGCGCCTGGCCTTTCTCGGCATCCACCACAAACGGCTCGCCGGTGTGGGTGACACTGAAAAAACCGGCGCCGCGACGCAGTTGCACATGCCGCTCACCGCGACTGAAATCCACGGCGATGGCGCTGTCGGCATCCAGTGTCACCTGCGACTGATCGGCCAGAATGACAGTGCGGATTTCCCCCGGTGCCGAGACATAATCCGCCCCCAGGTCATCCATCCAACGCATCGGCTGCCAACCCGTGCCGAGACTGATCATCAACAGCAGGCACGCGGCCATCGCCAGCGCACCCGACCAACGTCCGACCGTGCTGCGCCGCGAGCGTTTGATGGCATTGAGATAGTCTTGCATGGCAAAAGCGTCTTCATCGGCCAGCGTGCGCGCCGGCCCTTCGCTCAACTCCCACAAGACCTGCGCCTGGGCATACGCCTGCGCATGAGCGGTATCGGCTCGCAACCACTGGCTGAACGCCGCCTGATCACCACTGCCAGGCTGGTCATGCAACAGGCTCAGCCAGGCCAGCGCGGCCTGCTCCTGAGCGGGCGTCGGGGTGACGCGTTCGAAGTGGTTCACGGTGCTTTCCCTGGCGTTCGTGTTTCAGGCTCCCGAAGGCTGGCCTTGCAGGCTTCGAGGGCGCGCATCATATGTTTTTCCACGGCACTTTGGGACAAACCCATGGCCTTGGCGATCTCGGCGTATTTACGGCCGTGAATGCGATTGAGTAAAAAGATCTGCCGCGTGCGCTGCGGTAATGCGCGCAACGCCGCTTCGACGTGGCGCAAATCGTTGCCCGCCTCCAGCGCCGCTTGCGGTCCGCAGCCGTGGCTGTCCGGTGGCTCCACCATCAAGCCTTCGCTGGCCCGGACCCGCGTGCCTTCACTGCGCAAATGGTCGATGGCGATATTGCCGGCGCAGCGCAGCAGATACGTGCCGAGCTCCTCGACCTGCACCAGCGGCCGCCGCCAGAAACGCAGGAACAAGTCCTGCACCAGGTCAGCCGCCGTCGCCCGGCAACCGACGCGCCGACTCACCAGTGCCTCCATTTGTGAACGCTGGGAGAGAAACACCTGGAGAAAATGCGCACGGTCGCCACGCTGTTCGTCGCGTTCGATATCGTGGGGGTCTGGGGGCAGAGTGATCATCGTTCATGTTCCGACCTGAAAACCGGGGAGGCCACGACAGCGTCAGGGGGCCGGCAAGGTTGCGATATTAATGATAAATATTCTCATATGCAAAAGGATCGGGTGCAGCCCTCTATTACGCCCATTGGCTGCACCGCAAACTCGGCCGTCCCGATAGCCCAGTCCAATGGCCATGGAATCCAAAAGCCACCCAAACGAAAACGGGCCTGCAATGCAGGCCCGTTCTAATGGGAAGGTAAAAAGTGAATCAGGTGTCAGCCGTTAAGCGCCGCCTGTTCGTTTTCCAGAAACTCTTCTTCCAGCAGCTGGTCGGCATGGGCGCCACTCTCGATGGGCACCACATTGGCTCGTTTGCC
This sequence comes from Pseudomonas sp. P4_B3, assembly GCF_056402295.1. Taxonomy (NCBI): domain Bacteria; kingdom Pseudomonadati; phylum Pseudomonadota; class Gammaproteobacteria; order Pseudomonadales; family Pseudomonadaceae; genus Pseudomonas; species Pseudomonas sp. P4_B3. The sequence continues at coordinate 87,354 of NZ_JBFUHR010000016.1, read as the reverse complement.
GCGTAATTTGCCGAACATATGCTCCAGCGCATGTTCAAGTTTGGTAGCTGCTCCGTCGATCGCCTGCTCCATGGTGGAGGCTTTATGGGTGACGGAAACCGGTTGATGGCCTTTTGGCCGCGCCTCCAGTTGGCAGCGCATGTCATGGGGACCCGGCTTGTCGCCGTTCTCGTCCCGCAGGTGAACCTCGACGCGTGTCAGGTCCTCTTCGTAGCGTTCGAGCGTGCTCTCAATGGTCGTACGTACCCACTCCTCCAGTCGTTTACTGCCTTGAATATGGTTATCGCTATTGACTTGGATTTGCATAGTTCATCCCTTATTTCAGCTAGCTCGCGAGAGGCCGGTCAGCTAAGCCCTTGGGCGTCATCACCGTGACCTCTTGCTTACACAATCGGTCTGTACGCTGAACAATTCAACCCCCTAAAAAAGATAAATTTTCAATCGCAAAAAAAGCCGGACAACCGGTAAAAGCGCTGTTAAGGTCGGGAGTTGGGTCGCCCTGCTCTTACGTAATAATTGCTCACATTTGCCGCTCCCCCAACGGGTGCAAACTGCGAAAAGCGCCCGCCTCCTCCACCAACCAATCGTGCACCGCGCGCACACCCGGATGGCTCAATGCCCCTGGTGCGTAAAGCAGCATGTAGCGCTTGTGATTGGGCACCGCCAGGCCGAACGGCACGATCAACGCCCCACGCTCCAGCTCATCGTTGAGCAGTGTCCGTCGGGCAATCGCCACCCCCATCCCGGCGATGGCCGCTTCGATCGTCAGGTGATTGCGATTGAACGTATGCCCGCGTCGCACATCCGCCCCCTCGAAACCGATGGCGTTGAGGTAAAACTCCCATTCCGCGTACTCATAGCTGCCGCGCCAGGCGGTGATGTCGTGCAGCAAGGGAAAGTGCATCAGGTCTGCCGGACCGTGCAGAGGCGGACGACCGCGCAACAGGCTCGGTGCACACACAGGAAAAATCTGCTCATCGAGCAAGGCTGTGGATAACAGGCCCGGGTAGCTGCCGTCGTTCAGGTCGATCGCCAGGTCGAAGTCGCCTTCATGCAACGGCACGCTGCTGTCCTCGGCCACCAGGCGCAACTGAATATCCGGAAAACGCTGCTGCAAACGCGGCAGACGCGGCGTCAGCCATTTGCTCAGGAACGACGGAATCGAACGTACCCGCAGAATCCCGCTGATCATGCCCGCATCCAGTCGCCGCAATTCCGCGTCGATGCTGCCAAATGCCTCGTTGACGGTAATGGCCAGACGCTGGCCCTCAGCGCTCAACTCCACTCCGCGGGCGCGGCGGTGAAACAGACGAAAACCCAGGCGTTCTTCCAGCTGACGGATCTGCTGGCTGACCGCCCCCGGTGTGATGTGCAGCTCTTCGGCGCAGCGGGTGAACGACAAGTGCCGCGCGGCACAGGCAAACACGTTCAGCCAGACATACGTCTGGGCGTGTAATTGACGGCTCATCGTTTAGTCCTGCTAAAGGATGTCTTAGGAATTTTCGTTGGTCACGTAGGATCGTGACAGGCAGTATCGCCCAAATTGCGCTTGTCCTACAGAAATGGCAGCGATTACCCTTCCATTGCATGTAAAGGCTTTAGCATGGCTATCAGTGTTTTCGATCTATTCAAAGTCGGCATCGGCCCGTCCAGCTCCCATACCGTCGGTCCGATGCGCGCTGCCGCAACCTTTGCCCAAGCGCTGGTCGATCACGGTTTTCTGGCTGACGTGCGACGTGTGGAAATTCGCCTCTATGGTTCTCTGTCAGCGACCGGCGTCGGCCACGCAACGGACCGCGCCTGCGTCATGGGTCTGATGGGCGAATGGCCCGACCGCATCGATCCCACCACCATCGACAGCCGCATTCACACCCTGCGCGAAACCGGCAAATTGTGCCTGGCAGGCGTTGCGGACATTGCCTTCGACTGGCAACGCGATCTCCTGCTGCTAAACGAGAGCCTGCCCTACCACCCCAACGCCATGTCCCTGGCAGCCTTCGGTGAAACCGGCGAACTGTTCGAGCAGACCTATTACTCGGTGGGTGGCGGTTTCATCATCGAAGCGGCTGAAGCCGAATCCGGTATCGCACCGGCTGGCGATGTGGTGCTGCCTTACGATTTCTCCAGCGCCGCCGAACTGCTCAAGCTGTGCAACGAGCACGGCCTGCGGGTGAGCGAACTGATGATGGCCAACGAACGGGCATGGCGTGGTGATGCCGAGATTCGCCAGGGCCTGTTGCATATCTGGTCGGTGATGCGCGAATGCGTCGAACAGGGCTTGCGTCACGAAGGCATCTTGCCCGGCGGTCTGAATGTTCCACGTCGAGCGGCGAAACTGCATCGCAGCCTGCAGGAAATCGGCAAGCCGAATGTCATTACGTCCACTTTGTCGGCAATGGAATGGGTCAACCTGTATGCCCTTGCCGTGAACGAAGAAAACGCAGCCGGCGGGCGCATGGTCACGGCACCGACCAACGGCGCGGCGGGGATCATTCCCGCGGTGCTGCACTACTACATGAAATTCAATGCCGATGCGTCTGACGATGACGTGGTCGCGTTCTTCCTGGGCGCAGCGGCCGTCGGCATCCTGTGCAAGAAAAACGCTTCGATCTCCGGGGCCGAAGTCGGCTGCCAGGGTGAAGTCGGCTCCGCCTGCGCCATGGCCGCCGCCGGCCTGGCAGAGGTGCTTGGCGCCACCCCGGAGCAGCTGGAAAACGCCGCCGAAATCGGCCTGGAACACAACCTCGGCCTCACCTGCGACCCGGTTGGCGGACTGGTACAAGTGCCGTGCATCGAGCGCAATGCGATCGCCGCAGTGAAAGCCATCAACGCCACGCAAATGGCCCTGCGTGGCGACGGCCAGCACTTCATTTCCCTGGACCGGGTGATTCGCACCATGCGCGACACCGGCGCCGACATGCACGACAAGTACAAAGAGACGTCGCGGGGCGGACTGGCGGTGAACTGGGTGGAATGTTGACCGTTTTGGTTGCACACCGAGGTTTATTGCCCTGAAACGTGCAGAAAACGCGGCCCCTGTAGGAGCGAGCTTGCTCGCGAAAAACCCTCAGGCGCCGCAAACCATCTGGTTTGACGCGTTATCGTTCACGACCATCGCGAGCAGGCTCGCTCCTACAGAACGTTTTTTTGTCCGACAATTTTGTCGGCATGCCCCTTGCTACATCCTGGTTGGAACAATGATGGCGAGATGGCCGGTGGTCAGGCATTGCGAACCAACCCGATCACGGCCGGTCAACAACTGCACGTTCAATCAGGCGGTGACGCATCATGGACAACCCTTTCCAGCTCATTACCGATGCCTTTGCAGCGGATTACCAGATCAACCTGAGCATTCAGGGCCTGGATGGCAGCATCATGCTGACCCTGTCCAACAGTGGACGCGTAGTCGCAAAGCGCATGATCAGTGCCGAACAACGCAATGACCCCGAGCGCCTGAAACGACTGGTGCAAAGCATTCAGTTCGGCATTGCCATCGAGCAGGGCCACAGTGCCGTGGCCATCCTCGAATCCATGACCGATGGCGGCATGCACAGCCTGCCGCCACCAGCCAAAGGCCGGCCCCGACCCGCCATGGGGCTTTAAAGCTCGCCCTTTTCTACTTCGGAATGCTCACTGGTGCCCGCACCTGTTTTGCGGTGCGGGTTCTCAATCTTCACCGAAGGAAATTGCGACGAAGCATAACGCACCACCAGAATCGCAAACGCCAGCAGCAGAATCCCGCCGCACAGGTAGATGATCCCAAGGTCCGGCGGGTTGTGGTGCGAAACGTTGGAAATCAGCAGCCGCGTCAGCGCGGTGATCGCCACGTAGATCAGGAAGCGCACCGGCATGTGATTGGTCTTGAAGTAAATCCCGACCATCGCTCCCAGTTCCAGATAGATGAACAGCAGCAAGATGTCATCGATCTTGATGTGCCCCTCTTCGATCATCCCGAGGAATTCCATCACCGCCGCCCACGCGGTCACCGCACCAATGGCGAACAGCGCCAGGTAGTGGAAGGTTTCGACGAACAGATTGCCCAGGGACTCGGCCAGTCCATGCACGTTCTGCCGCAGTTTTTCGGCCCAGTTGATTTTCACGATGATGCTTCCTTAGGTCGGTTCGACCGGATGATGCGGGTTGGACGTGACGGTTTTTCTGCATGCAGAAAAAAGGCCAGCCCATGATGGCGAGCCGCTCTGGATCGCGCGCCGTGGCGTTTGGTCGCACCCGTACAGCGCCTCACCTGACAAATCTCGAATCCGGTCTACATTGAAAAGCCACTATCCAAAAGACAGGGTTTCGCTTATCCTTTAGCTGTATATAGATACAGTAGTCGAAATCGACAACCAATGTGAAGGCATGTGAGGTGGTGAATGGCCGTCGAAGTGGTATACCGCAGCAGCCGAGATCTGGAGCGCTTGTTCATGGATAAAGCCGAAGCTGACCGTCATGACAAAATGCTCGAACTGGCCGAATTGCTGGCTGAAGTGTTGCAAAAAGCCGTTCCGTCCCTGACCGAGCAGCAAGTGGAAGAAGCCGGGATCTACATGGCGAAGAATCGCGACGTGTTCGCCAAGGCGTTCAAGAGCCAGCCGGACGCTCTGTCCGAATTGCTCAGCGCACCGGTTGAAGTCGCAGAAGCTGTCGCAGCGCTCGAGGTCGTTGAAGCCGCTGAGCCGATCGCCCCGGCCAAGCCTGCCAAGGCCCCCAAAGCCGCCAAGTAAGCAACGCGCAAATTGAACAGGCCCTGAGTCGAATGGCTCAGGGCCTTTTTCATGCCTGTGGAAAACTCATGCCTGACTCACCGGTACAACACTTTCTCCGCCAGTTCGTCCGCCACCCGGGCCGGTGAGCGTTTTTCCGCTTGGGCGTGGGCGAACACTTCAGTCAGGCGCGAACTGATTTTCGACAGGTGCGCGGTGATGGTTCCCAGTTCTTCGCCCCGATGTTTGAGCGAAACATAGATCAAACCGCCGGCATTGATCACGTAGTCCGGCGCATACAGGATGCCCCGCCGTTCCAACTGATCGGCGACGTCCAGATGGGTCAGTTGGTTGTTCGCCGAACCGGCCACTGCCGAGCAGCGCAGTTGCGTCACGCTGTGGCTGTTCAGCACTCCGCCCAAACCGCACGGCGCAAGAATATCGCAAGGCGTGCTGAGCAGTGCGTCGTTGGCGATGGGGTGAGCCCCGAGTTGCTCCATCGCCAGTTGCACCTTGCCGTGATCGATATCGCTGACCAGCAGTTCGGCCCCGGCGGCGTGCAACTGTTCTGCCAGGGCATAACCGACGTTGCCCAGGCCTTGAATGGCGACGCGCAGGCCTTCGAGGTTATCGCTGCCCAGTCGCGCCATTGCAGTGGCGCGAATACCGGTGAATACACCCATCGCCGCGTGCGGCGCGGGGTCGCCCGCCGAGGTGGTGCTGGTGACGTGTTGGGTCTGTTGGGCAATGCAATCCATGTCCGCCACTGAGGTGCCACTGTCGATAGCCGTGATGTAGCGCCCGTCGAGCTGATTGATACAGCGCCCGAAGGCTTCGAACAGCGCGGCGCGGTTGGCCACGTGAACGGGGCGGATGATCACCGCCACGCCGCCGCCCTGAGCCAGGCCGGCCAGTGCCGCCTTGTAACTCATGCCTTGGGCAAGGCGCACCGCATCCTCGACCGCAGACTCGTCGCTGGGATAGGCAAGGTAACGACAGCCGCCCAGGGCAGGCCCCAAGCGGCTGTTATGAATGGCAATGACCGCCTTCAACCCGGTGACCGAGTCAACGCTCAGATGCAGCGATTCAAGGCGGGTGCTTTGCATGAGAGCGAACATCGTAAGGCTCCCGAATCACTTCTTGTAGTCGCCAGTATAGGCTTGCGCCCAAAAATTGCAGAAGCGCACCGGAATAAGCACGGCCACGATGCAAGCTTTAGGAAATAACCTGCATTCGACCTTGTACGGCACTGGACGAACGCCGGAGAGGGGGCTAAAACGAGGCATTGCCCGGAGATTTTGATGACCCCGCGCCAATCGTTCTTCGCCTGCCTGCAACGTTCACCGCCCGCGCTGTTCGAGGCGGCACTGTGGATTGCGGTCGAGCACGACAGCGAAGTGGAGCCGCAAGCACTGCTGGCCGATTTCCAGGAGTTGCAGCAACGGGTCAGCGGCGGCTTGCCGATGCTGCCGGTCAGTGAACTGGCCCAGCCGCTGCTGCGGCGCCTGAATGACCTTGGCTTCGCCCAGGACGATTTCACGCCGTTGCGCCCGCAAGTGGCACTGCTGAACAAGGTACTGGAACGCCGAAGAGGGCAACCCTTGACGCTGGCGCTGATAGCACTGGAGTTGGCCAGGGGCCTGGAGATTCCCCTGGTCGGGGTCAACTTTCCCGGGCATTTCCTGCTGCGGGTGCCGGGCGCCGATCATTTGCTCGATCCCTGCGGCGGCCGTCGCCTTTATCCCAACGATTGTCGGGAGTTGTTGCACCGCCAGTACGGCCCGAACATCAAGCTCAGCGCCGAGCACCTGGAAACCGCCGAGCCGGTACAGATGCTGCAACGGCTGTCGCGCAACCTGCGCCAGTTGTACCTGTCCCACGACGATTTCATCAATGCCTTGATCGACGCCGAGCGTGTCCTGGAACTGGGCAACGCCAGCGCCGCCGACTATCTGGCCCGGGCCAGCTTGTACCAACGACTGGACTGCCCGAACGCCGAGCGTTTTGACCTGGAGCACGCACTGCTGCTCAGCGACGATCCGATCCAGCGGATTCGCCTGACGGAACGGTTGGGGCATTTGCCGCCGAACGCCATCGTTCATTAAAAGCAAAAGATCCTGCTTCTGACTTAAGGCGTATCTGGCTGATTCGCCGGATGCGCCTTGATGAACGCCGGGTGTGTCGCCGCCAATGCCGCCACTCGCCGGATTCGCGGGTAAGCTTCAAGAGAAACATTGAACCGCTCGGCCGCGTACAGTTGCGGGATCAAGTAGACATCCGCCAACCCGGGTTCGGTGCCGAAACAGTAACCCTCATCACCGATCAACTGCTCCACCGTCGCCAACCCTTGGCCGATCCAGTGGCCGATCCACTCCACCACCTGCGGTTCGTCGTGGCCCGACTGGCGCAGCCGATTGAGCACGCTGACGTTGTGCAGCGGGTGCACATCGCAGCCGATCACTGCCGCCACGCCGCGCTCGTGAGCACGGGCAGCCAGGTCTTTGGACAGCAGGGGCACCTGTGGATAACGCTCCTCCAGGTACTCGATGATCGCGGGAGACTGGATCAGCAATTCGCCTTCATCGGTGCGCAAGGCCGGCACACGGCCCTGCGGGTTGATGCCCAGATAAGGCGGCTGCCGATGCTCGCCACCCTGCGGTGCGATCAGGTTGACTGGCAAGGATTGATAATCCAGACCCTTGAGCGCCAACGCGATACGCACCCGGTACGACGAAGTCGAACGGTAGTAGGTATAGAGTTCCATGCCCTGCTCCTGTCAGCGCGCCGGCAGCACTTTGCCGCGGCATTCGCCGAAGCCAATGGACGCGAACCCGTCGCGGCGGCAACGTCCGCGCAGGATGATTTCGTCGCCGTCCTCGAGGAATTTACGCACCTCGCCCGAGGCCAGTTCGATCGGCTTTTTACCGCCCTCGGTAATTTCCAGCAGGCTGCCGAACTGACCGCTCTGCGGTCCCGACAACGTGCCCGAGCCGAACAAGTCCCCGGCCTGCAATTGGCAACCATTGACGCTGTGGTGCGCGACCATTTGTGCCACGGTCCAGTACATGTGCCCGGTGTTGCTCAGGGTCAGGCGATGGGCTGGCAGGTTCTGCTCGCGCATGGCCTCGGTGAGCAGCAACACTTCCAGTTCGATGTCGAACGCACCAGCGGCCTGATCGCGCTTGTCGAGCAGGTACGGCAGCGGCTGCGGATCGCCTTGCGGACGCGCAGGCTGGGCACGACGGAACGGCTCCAGTGCTTCGGCGGTGACCACCCACGGCGAGATGCTGGTGATGAAGCTTTTCGACAGGAACGGCCCCAGCGGCTGGTATTCCCAGGCCTGGATGTCCCGTGCCGACCAGTCGTTGAGCAGGCAGAAACCGGCGATGTGATTGGCGGCGTCGCCAATGGCAATCGAGTCGCCCATGTCGTTGCCCTGGCCGATCCAGATGCCCAGCTCCAGTTCGTAGTCCAGGCGCGCACAAGGGCCAAACGTCGGTTCGCTCTGACCGGCCGGCAACGTCTGGCCTTTCGGGCGGCGGACGTCAGTACCGGACGGGCGAATGGTCGACGCACGACCGTGGTAGCCGATTGGCACGTACTTGTAGTTCGGCAGCAGCGGGTTGTCGGGACGGAACAGTTTGCCGACGTTCTGCGCGTGCTCGATGCCGACGTAGAAATCGGTGTAATCGTTGATTTTCGCCGGCAGGTGCATCTCGCAATCCACCGCCAGCGGCAGCAGTTTTGCGCCCTGGGCTTCGATCTTGCCGTGCAGGGTGCTGCCTTCGGCGAACAGTTCCAGCAAGCGTTCACGCAGGGCCACACGGGCCTCGCGGCCCAGTTCGAAGAACGCATTCAACTGGCCGCAACAAGTAGCCTCGACCGCAGCCTTCGCGGCGCCATCGAACAACCCGACTTCAAGGGCCGCTTGCAGATCAAAGATATGCTCGCCAATAGCCACGCCACTGCGCGGAGCCGAGCCATTGAGGCTGAACACGCCCAGCGGCAGGTTTTGCAGGGGGAAGTCCGCGTGGCCGTTGGCGGACGCAACCCAGCTGCGAGTGATGGAAGTCTGCGTCATGGGTTATCTCCGGGTCGGGTCGAAAGTGGCGGGCAGCGTAGCCCAGCAGGCGTCGTAGGTATTTTGCAGTTGTGGGCAATCGAGGGCGAAACGGCTTGGGCGCAACACTTGGCTGGTTTCGAACATGAACGCCATGGTGTTGTCGATTTTCGCCGGCTTGAGGTCAGCGTTGATCGCTTTGGTGCAAGTCTCACCGTCGGGACCGTGGGCGCTCATGCAGCTGTGCAACGAAGCACCGCCGGGCACAAAACCTTCAGCCTTGGCGTCGTATTCGCCCTGGATCAAACCCATGAATTCGTTCATCAGGTTGCGATGGAACCACGGCGGGCGGAAGGTTTTCTCGGCCACCATCCAGCGCGGCGGGAAGATCACGAAGTCGAGGTTGGCCAGGCCGTGGACGCTGGTTGGCGAGGTCAATACCGTGAAGATCGACGGATCAGGGTGATCGAAACTGACGGTGCCGATGGTGTTGAAACGGCGCAGGTCATATTTGTACGGCACGTTATTACCGTGCCAGGCAACCACGTTGAGCGGCGAATGATCAAGCTCGCACGCCCACAACTGGCCGAGGAATTTCTGCACCAGCGTGGTCGGTTGTTGCAGGTTTTCGTAGGCCGCCACCGGGGTCAGGAAGTCCCGCGGATTGGCCAGGCCATTGCTGCCAATCGGCCCCAGGTCCGGCAGACGCAGCGGCGCGCCATGGTTTTCGGCGACATAACCGCGGGCTTGCGGGTCAAGCAGTTCGATGCGGAATTTAAGGCCGCGTGGCAGTACGGCAATTTCCAGCGGTTCCAGTTCAAGCACGCCGAGTTCGGTGGCAATGCGCAGGCGCCCCAGTTCAGGCACCAGCAACATCTCGCCGTCGGCGTTGAAGAACACACGCTCCATGGAACGGTTGGCGCGGTAGTTGTAGATGCTGATCCCGGCCGGTTTTTCCGCGCCCGAGTTGGCCGCCATGCTCACCAGACCGTCGATGAAATCGGTCGGCTCGGCAGGAATATCCAACGGGTTCCAGCGCAGGCGATTGGGGGTCACGTCACCCAGCGGACCGCCGGCCAGTTGCCGGTCAAGTTTGACGAATGCCGGGTGATTGGCCGACGGCTGGATGCGGTACATCCAGGTGCGCCGCGCCTCGCTGCGCGGCATGGTGAACGCCGTGCCGGAGAACAGTTCGGTGTAGAGGCCGTACGGGGCTTTTTGCGGGGAGTTCTGGCCGACGGGCAGTGCGCCGGGCAACGCTTCGCTGCTGAATTCGTTGCCGAAGCCTGACAGGTAGGCCAGCGCTGGCGTCGTTGAATCGGGGTTCATGGAGCCTCCTGAACAGGGAGTCGGCAATGCCGGTCACCCTTTGGAAGAGTGACTGGCCAGCCTCGGTTATTTTTATCGTAATTAGATTACGCATAACGTAATTTGATTGGTATTGACCGTCAAGCTATAAAGACGCCCATTCGTTACAGGATCAAACCGCCACCATGGAAAAACCTACCAGCGACAGCAACGGCAAACAGAAAGTCCGCTCGGCTGAGGTTGGCACCGACATCCTCAAGGCTCTGGCCGAGTTGTCGCCCTCGACTTCGCTGTCGCGCCTGGCTGAACACGTGCAGATGCCGGCGAGCAAGGTTCACCGCTATTTGCAGGCCTTGATCGCCAGCGGTTTTGCCGAACAGAACGCCGCCACCAACCATTACGGCCTGGGCCGCGAAGCCTTGCGCGTAGGGTTGGCGGCACTCAACAGTATGGACGTGCTGAAAGTTGCCGCCCTGCCCTTGTCCGAGTTGCGTGACGACTTGAACGAAACCTGTTTTCTGGCGGTATGGGGTAACCAGGGCGCGACCGTGGTGCATATCGAACCGGCGGTGCGTGCGGTGACGGTGGTGACACAACTGGGCTCGGTGTTGCCATTGCTCAGTTCTTCGACGGGACTGGTATTTGGCGCCTACCTGCCCAGGCGTGAAACCGTGGACCTGCGCGATCAAGAGTTGCAGAGCAGCGCCACCCACAGCTTGGCGGATGATCAGGCGTACACGACGATGTGCGAACAGATCCGCCAACGGGGCCTGCATCATGTGCATGGATTGTTGATGCCCGGTGTGGATGCCTTGTCGGCACCGGTATTCAACGCCATGGGCAAGATTGCGGCAGTACTGACCGTGGTCGGGCCGACCTCGCTGTTCCATGCCGATGAAAACGGTCCCGCGGCGCAGCGTTTGCTGTCTGCCACACGAGCAGTGAGTTGGCGCATGGGTTATCAGCCAGACGCATTGACAACCTGAACGCAACGGCGCTGATCAGACGGGCAGGATCAGCCCCAGCTTCTTGCCCATCGCCACGGCTTGCGTCCGACGCTCAACCCCCAATTTGCTGTGGATTCTCCGGGCGTGGGTTTTCACCGTATGCAAGGAGATGAACAGTCGCTCGGCAATTTGCTGATTGGAACTGCCTTGGGCAATGAGACCCAGCACCTCAATCTCCCGGGTACTCAGCGGGCTGACATCGGCGAGCATGGCCGTCACCGACTCTTCCCCGCGCAAACGGCTGAGCAAGTTCGGCTGGCGCAGCCCCAGTTCACGCAACGCCTGTTGCCCATTACAACGCTTCACCAGCGCCAGGCCCGCCTCCAAAGCCGCCCTGGCCAGCCTGGGCTCCGCGGTCAGGTCCGCCACTTCGCTGATCGCCAAATGCAATTCCGTTTCCAGCGCCAGCATGGCATGCCGTTGCGCGTGATCGAGCAACTCCTGCAGCCGATCCAGCGGCTTTTGCGTCTGTTGCAAATGCATCTGCGCCAACACCAATTGGTACTCGATACGGGCAATCAGTTGAAGCGTGGCCGGTGGCGCCTGGCGTGCACGAGGCCCGCGATAGTGACGCAAGACACGGGTCAGCGCTTCACAGGCCAACTCCGGTCGCCCTTGCTGCAACCAGAAATGGCTGCTGATTTGCAGCAGCACCCCGCGATACACCGTATCGGGAATCTGGCGCTGCTGCATCACGCGTTCGGCTTCGCGCAAACGATCAAACGCAAGGGCGTAATCGCGCTGATTGGCGGCCATCTGCGCTTGCCCGAGAAAGCCATACAGCGCGTGCTTGTCCTGGCTTTGCAGGCAGTCCTCCAGGCCGGACTGGAAGAAACCGGCGGCCAACTCATCTTGTCCCTGACAGAGGGCCAACCGCCCTCGCCGCAGGGCAATTCGCCCCAATAACGGCGTCGGTCGATCAGCCTGTCGGGACAACAGGTCAAAAACTTCAGCCAACAAGCTCTCGGCGCGTCGGGGCGCACCGCGCATCTCCAGCAACTGCGCGTGATCGAGTTCAAGCAGCCCTTCGAACAATAGCGAGCCTTGGGCGCGCGCCAGACACAGCGCCTCACGATTGAACGTCTGCGCCGCATCGAGTTCGGCGTTGAGCAAGGCCTGCTGGGTCAGACCCGACAGGCACAACAATCGCACCGGCCAGGCATCGACGCTCAACTCGGCCAGCGCATCGAGAAAGTGCGCACGGGCCGCCTCCATGCGGCCTTGCAAATGCAGCAACCAGCCCTGTTGCGCCTGCCAGCGTGCCAGCAGTTGCCGTTGCAGTTTTTGCGTAGGCTGTGGGGCAAATCGAGCCAGTTGCTCGATGCACACGGCAGCATGATCGAAGCGCCCGGCAAACAACAACGCCGCAGTAACCAGTCCCACCAATTGCGGTGTAACAAGGGTCAACTCAGCCTGTTGACGCTCGTGTAGATTCAACAACAGACAAGCATTTTCACGCCGGAACAAATGCTCGAAGCTGAAGTGCTGCAACAGGCTGACCGCAACTTCGAACTCCTGCGCCAACAGAGCCTGCTCGAACGCACCTTGCCAGTCTTCTTCGGTGCTGAACCATTGGCACGCGCGGCGATGCCAGGATCGCCCGGCCGGGGTCGGCTCTTCACGCATCGCCCGGGCCAATGGCTCGAAGATCCGCAACCACTCGACGGAGTCCTCCCTGGGTTCAATGAAGCAGCCCATTTCCTGCAACGCGTGCAGCCACTGTGCGCCCTCACCCGTACCGAAAAGATGCTCGCACAGGCTGGCGTTGAAGCGTGGCAGATGAACCAACACCTGCCAGACTTCAACCAACTCCGGCGGCAAGGTGTTGAACAACTCATGCTGCAGATAATCGAGCAGCGTCGCCGAACGCCCCTGTTCACCAGACCACGGACAACCATTGAGCAACGCGATCCGCACGCCAGCGCACCAGCCACCGCTGCGCTCAACTACCCTTTTGGCGGTTTGTGCCGCCAGGGTCGGCTCGACATGACCGAGCAACTGCCCGACCTCGGCCTCGGTAAACGCCAGCGTCCGGCCTTCGCACTCGTACAACTCATCATCCAGCAGCAGCCGCGGCCAATTGCAGGATGGTCGTCGACGGGAGCTCAGCCACCAGGTCAGCGCCGGGCTGGCGACGGCCAACAGGCGATCGAGCATCCGGTCGAGTTCCGGATTGGGTGCGCGGCAGTAATCATCCAGAAACAGCCAGGTCGGCGCCTGTAATCGGGCCAGATGCGCCAGCAGCCCGGGCTCATCCGCCGAGGGCAGACCCAGCGCTTGCGTCAGGCGCAACAGAAAATCGGCTGCACTCAACGACGCCCCCGCCAGCGGCAGCCAACAGACCCGAGAGTGCTCCGGCGCCCGCAGCAGGCATTCGGTGAGCAACGCGCTCTTGCCACTACCGGCCGGCGCGCAAAGTAACTTCACCCGCGCGGTCGAGACCAGCATGGGCTCGATCAGCCGCTCGCGGGACAGATGATGGGACGACAGTCGGGGCAGGAAACCGGGGTGGTCCAGACAGTGCGTCATTGCAGTCATTGTGGTGCGCCTTTTTTATAATTCTGGCGCCACCCTAGTCCCCTCCCGAGCGCTTGTTGAAGAAGTATTCAACACACTGATCAACCCCTATAAAAAAGGTGACCGCGAAGTCACCCTTTTGTTTAAGAGTCTGTAGGAAACCTACCGAACCCCCGTACTACGCAAGGCTGCTGGCGTGTAGTCCCCCGCTTTTGCATCGATGTTGAATTCGAAGCTGCGCTTCTCTTCGTTCTTCATTCCCAGGGCGATATAGCGGCCGGCAATCAGGTCATACAGCGCTTCGACGGTGTAGGTCGGCACCTGGTGATCGTAGTAGAACTGGGCATGCCCTTCGGCGACGCGCCAAAGCTGGCCACGCCCGTCGTAGTGGTCGGCCAGCGCCACTTGCCAGCTGTCTTCATCGATGTACATGTGGCGTTTGGCGTACACGTGGCGCTCGCTCGGCTTGACCGTGGCGACGACTTCCCAGACCCGGTGCAACTCATAGCGAGTCAGGTCCTGATTGATGTGCCCGGCCTTGATCACATCGGTGTATTTGAGGTCTGGCGAGTCGAGCTTGTAGCTGTTGTAGGGGATGTACATCTCCTTCTTGCCGATCAGTTTCCAGTCGTAGCGATCCGGTGCGCCGGAAAACATATCGAAGTTATCGGTAGTGCGCAGGCCGTCGGATGAGGTGCCGACGCCGTCATAAGCGACCTGTGGCGCACGCCGTACCCGGCGCTGTCCAGCGTTGTAGATCCAGGCCTTGCGCGGTTCCTTGACCTGGTCGAGGGTCTCGTGGACCAGCAACACGTTGCCCGCCAGCCGCGCCGGTGCGGTCACTTCCTGCTTGAAGTAGTTGAGGACGTTATCGTCGCTGCCCGGTTTCAGATCACCGAGCAACGACGGCACGGCGACCTCGTCCTTGAAGCGGATCACGGTGAAATCGCCATTGGACTGCGGTGTCGCCTGGGTGATGGTGCGGCGCAGATTGCCGCCGTGGTAACGCGTGACGTGGTTCCAGATCACTTCCACGCCATTCTTCGGAATCGGGAACGCGTAGTAGCGATTGCCGGTGAAATTGGCCAGACCGTTACCGTCGTTGATCGGTGTTACGTTCAGAGCGCTGCGTTTGGCCGACTCATAGATTTCCGCCGGTAACGCCACGGTGCGGTGGCTGGGATAGACCGGAATCTTGTAAGTCTCTGGATAGCGCTTGAACATCGCGATCTGGCCGTCGGAGAGTTTGTCCTTGTACTTGTCGACGGTCGCCGCGGTGATCACGAACAACGGCTTTTCGTTGGCGAATGGGTCGGCCAGGAAACCTTTGCTGTCCACCGCGCCAGCATTTTTCGGGATGCCGCCGGTCCAGGCCGGAATCGAGCCATCGGCATTGCCGGCCTTCTCGGCACCGAGTGGGGTCAGGCTGGTGCCGAGCTTGTTGGCTTCTTCCGGCGACACCGCGGCCATCACGTTGGCAGCCAGCAGACTCAGGGCCAGAACGGTGCCCAATTGCAGAATCATCTTGCGCATTGAATTCATCCTTTTCAGCCAGATCAGAAGTTCACACCAAAGCTCAACGCCACGAAGTCACGGTCAGTGAGGACGTTGTAGTCCCCGCCGAAAAAGTCGGTGTAACTGAGGCTCGCGGTATAGGTGTTGCGATAGTCCGCGTCGACACCGAGGCTGATGGCCTTGGCGCCTTCGTTGAACAGACCGTTGGGGCCAAAGCCGGAGACGTCGTGGGACCACGAGAGGTTGGGTCTGAAATTGATCCCGGCGATCAGGTTGTTGTAATCGAGAATGGCCCGGGCGCGATAACCCCACGACGTCGAGGTCACGAAGCCGCCGGTATCACCGCCGAAACCATACTGACCAAACACCGAGTCGCGGCCGTAGCGCAGTTTGGTGCGCGGCTCCAGGCCGCCGACCCGAACCACCGCCGCCTCGCCCACCAGGGTCAGGCGATCCGCACCCGCGACCTGATCGATGAAATGCGTCAGGGTGCTCTGGACCTGCGTCACCTCCTTGCGGCGGTAGCCTTTGTTGTCGGCCCCCGGTGTAGTGGCGATGGGCGATGCCGCACCACCTGCAATCGGATTGAGCATGGCCAGGGTCAGGTCATTGGTGTTGACCTGCACCGGGAGGTTGGGGCGGTAGCTGATTTCGCCGCTCCACGCGGTGCCGGTGGATAACGTGGTGGAGAAGCTCGCGCCGTAGAGGCGGATGTCCTCCGGGTATTCGAGGTAATACTGGCCACGACCGAGCATCACACTTTGGGCCAGGCCCGAACCGCTGCCGGGCGCGATGCGGTTGGCGGCGGCAACGATCCCCGGAAGGCTTGCCAGCGTACCGGGGCCAGCGGTGGTGGTCCCGACATTCGGTGAGCGGCTGTGGTAGTTCATGAAGTACAGGCCGTACTCGGTGTCGTCCCCCAGCCAGCGCAATGCCGTCCCCCACTGTCCGGAGTCCCGGGCATCGCGGTCGCCACCACGGGGAACGATCACCCCCTCCTTGCTGACTTCGAAGCCCTGGCCAAAGGCAGCAGCAATCGGCTGCAGCGGTGCAATGGCCGGGCTGGCGACGGTGTAACCCTTGTTGCAACCATCGGCTACCACGTCCACACCGAAGAAGGTGCCGCAGTTATCGACAACCGTCTGGTCCCACTCCAGTTGATAGAAGCCTTCGACCGTCAATTTGTCCGTCAGCCCCTGGGAGGCAAACAGCATGTTGACCGGAATCAGGCCTTCCTTGATCTCTGCCCCCGGTCGACGGAACGCGGACACGTCGACCGGGTTGATGCTGTTGATCGAGTTGCCGATGAAAGTACTTTCGCCCCAACTGACCACCTGCTTGCCGGCGCGGACCGTGCCCGGCAAATCGGCGAGGGAGTAGTTGTGATAGACGAAAGCGTCGAGGATTTGTCCGCCTGAAGACTTGGCGCCCTCTTTGCGATTGTGATCGCTGATGTCCTTGAATGGCCGGCTCTCATCTTTCAGTTCAAAGTCGTACCAGTACTTGCCACGCACAAACGCACCGGTATCGCCGTACTTCAGTTCGAGGTCGTGAATCCCCTTGAAGATTTTCGAGAAGGTTTCACCCTTCTTGAAATTCAATCGCCCGTCGTCGCCGGTCGAAGACTGGCCGGAACCGCCGTTGACGGTGCCCACCAGGGCGTTATCCGCATCACGCACGCCCCAACTCGCGCCGACCGACAGCGAGGAATCGAACGTCCCCTCGATTTCCCCAATGTTGAACGAAATGGCCTGTGCCTGGGCACAGCAGCCCAATGCAACCGCAGCCGCCAGCGCCTGTGGTGTGAAGATGGCGCGCATTGTTGTTTTTGTCATGCGTCTTCCCCGGTGAGTGACAGAAGGCCTCACCCTACTGCCGGGCACCGGGGTCGATAAGCGCACCAAGGAGGTATTCGTGGTGTACCTCTAAAGGATGACCGGCACAGGGTCATCACCCAGAGGACGAGCAGCCGAATCCTGACTGTTGCCGGGGTTGCAACAGTGCATGTCCGTAATTGGTATTTTTCCTACGACACCAAGGGCTTATTCTTGCCTGGCTGTCACGGTAAACCACCGCAGGCACGATGTACCGGCCTGCGCCGTGATGAAAGATTTCAGATGAATTGAGGATTCGGTTCATCGCCCCGCGTTCACTGACGTTGATTTGTAGCTCCTGATCCAACGTCTTACCTTGGCCGCTGCGTTTGCAGCGGCCTTTTTTATGGGCGATGTTTTTTGATGAGTAACGGCTGCCCGTCAGTCCCCCCTGAGCATCCAGAAAAAACTTAGCGCGCCTACATTTTTTTCAGAAAGCGCCTACAGCCAAAGGTAAACACCAAAAGCACTCGAGCCATTAAGTTGAACAACAAGTCGGCGCACGATTTTTATTTTCGTCCGGCTTCAAACTTATTTATTGCGAGTGCAACCATGAAATCCATCAACTACAACCAGTATCGCTCAATCCGAAGCTTCAACAGTCGAATACACTTTCTGATTCTTCACTACACGGCCGCTAACTTTTCAAGTTCTGTCAGTGCCCTGACCGGCCCGTATGTCAGCGCGCACTATCTGATTCCAGATATCACTGACCCCAGTTACCTGAGCGCCGGTCATACCGGGCAGGAAGTTTTCAACCTGGTGGATGAAACCCATCGCGCTTGGCACGCGGGCGTCAGTCAGTGGGGCAACCGCAGCAATTTGAATGACACGTCCATCGGCATTGAAGTCGTCAACCTGGCGACTGACAACAACGGCGAATTCACCTTTCCGCCGTATCACCCCGAGCAGATCGCTGCGATTGAACAACTGGCCCTGAACATCCTCAAGCGCTACCCGGATATCACGCCGACGAAGGTTTTGGGCCACTCCGATGTTTCGATCGGCCGCAAGAGTGACCCGGGGCCGATGTTTCCCTGGCAGGCGCTGTACTTGAAAGGCGTCGGCGCCTGGTTCGATGCAACCACTCGGGACAAGTATCTGCGCCAATACAACACTTCGGGCGTTCCAGCCCGAAGCGAATTGCTGAAGCTGTTCAAAACCTATGGATACGATGTTTCGGGCGCTTCCACTGAAGGCGGTTTTCAACAGTTGGTGCGGGCATTCCAGATGCATTTTCGCCCGGAAAACTTCGACGGAAAAATGGACGTGCAAACAGCCGCCAATCTGAAGGCACTGGTAGTCAAATACTTTCCCGGCTGATCGGTAACAAATGGCTCCCAGCCGACAAATGCAACAACCGGCAAGGTCAATCAATGTGGCCTTGCCGGCGGTATCAGAGCGTATATCTCTGCAAATTCCCCATCATTTCCTTCAGCGCTTCGATGTTGTCTTTCGGATGCGCCGCGCCTTCGAAATCACAGATCTGCTGCCAATGAGCTGCCACGTCTTCCGGGGAGAAACCTGTCCGTGGATCGAACCCGGCACCGAGGCTGCGCTCCCAGCGGACCTTGCCCATCCAGCCGCCGCCGACTTCAAACAGGCCGGAAGTTTCCTGGCAATTCTCGCTGGCCAGGTACACCACCAGCGGGCTGACCAGTTCCGGCTTGAGCTGTTCGAAGACTTGCGGCGGGATCAGGCCTTCGGTCATGCGTGTGCCGCCGGTGGGGGCGATGGCGTTGACCAGGATGTTGTTCTTGCGGCCTTCAATGGCCAGGGTGCGGGTCAGGCCGTAGAGACCGAGCTTGGCCATGCCGTAGTTGGACTGGCCGAAGTTGCCATAGATGCCCGAGGTCGACGCGGTGAAAATCACCCGGCCGTAGTTCTGCTCGCGCATGTGCGGCCAGGCGGCGCGGGTGACTTTGTAGGCACCTTCGACGTGGACGCGGTAAACCAGGTCCCAGTCGGCGTCATCCATTTTGTGGAAGGTCTTGTCACGCAGGATCCCGGCGTTGTTGACCACTACGTCGACTCGACCGAAGACGTCCAGAGCGTGCTGGACCAGTTTGTCACCGTCAGTGACCGAGTCGTGGTTGGCCTCGGCGATGCCACCAGCCTCGCGAATGTCCGCCACCACGCGGTCGGCGGCCGAGGCGTTGGCGCCCTCACCCTGGGCCGAGCCGCCAAGATCGTTGACCAGCACCCTGGCGCCCTGTTTGGCGAACAGCAGTGCATGCGCCCGTCCCAGGCCGCCACCGGCTCCGGTGATGATCACGACTTTATCTTCGAAGCGCACAGACTCATTCATGGGGGACTCCAGCAGGCCAGGGGACAATGAGTCCGAGTTTCAGGCACTGCGCAGCGGGTCACAATGAACAAGGGGGAGGCTGAATGGTGGGCGATAAGGCTGGGGGATGATGATCGCGTCGGACAGGATGACGCGCCCCCTGTGGCGAGGGAGCTTGCTCCCTCGCCACAGAAGCAGAACAGGTTCAACGCTACGAATCAGGAACACGCCACCTTGCGCGACGGCAAGAGCAGTTGATCGCGAAACGCCAGGTAGTGCTTGAGCACCTCGCAGGGCGCCTCGATCTGTGGGTAGTGGCCAATGTCGGGCAACACCACCGTGTCCGCCTTCGGGATCAGTTCCCGGTAACGCTCGACCATGTGCACGCCGGAGATCGGATCGACCCCGCCGTCGATCACTCGCAGCGGCACTTCACCGCGTTGCATCGCGCTCACCCAGCGGTTGCGCCAGACGCGTCGCTCCGGGATGTAGGCGATCAATTTGTGCATGATCCGTGGCCCGCGCTGGCTTTCGACCAGGCTCCAGAAGTCATCCATCTGGCTTTCACTGGGACGGGTTTGCGGACCGAAAATCTGCCGGAAGCTTCTCACCAGGCCATCACGGCTGAAGGCACGGCCAATGATCCAGCCCAAAGGGCTGAGCAAGAGTTTTTGCATCAATACCGGGCGATGGGTTTCCGGAAACAACCCGCCATTGAGAAACACGCAACTGGCCAGCTCCACCCGCGACTCGTAATGCCGGGCCAGCAGTTCCTGGGCCACGCTGTCGCCGTAATCGTGGGCAAACAGGTGCACCGGCTGTTCGACATTCAGGTGTTCAAGCAGTGCCTGTTGCAGATCCGCTTGCTCCAGCAGGCTGTATTCGTGATTCGCAGGTTTAGCTGAATCGCCGAAGCCCAGCATGTCGCAAGCGATCACGCGAAACCGCTGGGTCAAAGGCTGCCACAGGTAATGCCAGTCCCAACTGGCGGACGGAAAGCCGTGAATGAGCAGCAGTGGCTCACCCTGCCCTGCTGTCCAGTAACGGATGCTCTGGTCACGAAAGATGAACGTCTGGCTGCGCTTGCGCCAGACACACAGAGGGATCTCGGCGAGTTCCATCAGAGTTTATAGCCCGGGTCCAGTTTATCGAGTTTGCGCAGCAGCGCCGGCCACGCCAGCGCTCCGCCCATGCCTTGAGCACTTCTGGTGACACCCGCGATCATGGCTTTGGCGCCGGCCAGAATCCGCGGTTCGATGGCGATCAGTTCAGTGGCACCGTTTTGCGCCATGACCTGAATGTCGCAGGCACGCTGAAAGGTGAACATCATCAGGAACGTATCGGCGATGGTGCTGCCGCAGGTCAGCAGACCGTGGTTATGCAGCATCAGGAAATTGTTTTCACCGAGGTCGGCCTGCAGCCGCACTTTCTCTTCATGGTTGAGCGCTACGCCTTCGTAGGCGTGGTAGGCCAGGCTGGAAAGCACGAACAACGACTGTTGGCTGATCGGCAAAACGCCCTGCTTCTGTGCCGACACCGCCACCCCTGAAGCGGTGTGGGTGTGGAGCACGCAGACGACATCGTGACGAACTTCATGCACGGCGCTGTGGATGGTGTATCCCGCCGGATTGATCTCGTAAGGACTGTCCATCAGCTTGTTGCCGGCCTGATCCACCTTGACCAGGCTCGACGCGGTAATTTCATGAAACATCAACCCGAACGGGTTGATCAGGAAATCTTCGGTGCCAGGCACCTTGGCGGAGATATGGGTGAAGATCAGGTCATCCCAGCCGTGTTGAGCGACCAGGCGATAACAAGCCGCCAGGTCGACGCGGGTCTGCCACTCGGCAGCACTGACCTGGTGTTTGACTCTGTGTGGCGATTGGACAGGAGCGACAGTCACGGCAAGGAACCTCGGTGTTTTTATGATGGAGTGTTTCCTATGTTTACCGAGTCTAGTCACCCCTTGAGGTTCGTGTACTTGCATTCGCAGCCAGCTTTGTGGCCCTGCGAGTCAGTCGCCCAGCCACCCTGGATCCATGTCAAACGACCGGCGCCAGCGATGGTCTGACAGACAGTTTTTTACCGTACTGTCAGAACCCTGACTGGCAAGGATGCCGGGGCAACGATCAGGCGCGCAGTGCGTTGATCAGGTCCGCCAGCCAGGGCTCGGCGTCCGTCTCGGGGGTCACGCTCTCGCTGGCATCCAGCCGCAGCATTGGCAGTACTTCGCGAATGCCCAGCTCACCGAACAATTCGCGCATCTGCTCGCCGCCGCCACAAAAAGTATCGCCATAACTCGCATCACCCAATCCGATCACCGCGCCCGGCAAACCGCGCCAGGCCGCTGGCAATTGGTCGCGAATGGTCGAATACAGCGGTTGCAGGTTGTCCGGCAGCTCACCCATGCCGGTGGTCGAGGTCACCGCCAGAAAGGCTTCGGGGCCGAACGCCTGGAGATCGGCGAGGGTCGCACGCGGGTTGTGAAAGGTTTCGAAACCGGCGGCTTTCAACAGGCTGGCGGCGTGGCGGGCAACTTCTTCGGCCGTGCCGTACACCGAGCCGGAAATGATGGCGACTTTCATCAATCTGATCCTGAATCCGAGTAAAAGACCCGGATATTAACAGCACGGTCGTGATTGTTCTTTTAGAATGCAATCGACAATCAATCAGGAAAGGATCCTCCGATGATTAATGCGCAACTGCTGCAAATGGCGATCAACACCTCCAACGACGGTATCGTGATTGCGGAAAAGGAAGGCGATCAGGACAAAATCCTCATTTACGTCAACCCCGCGTTCGAACGCCTGACGGGGTACTCCAGCGAAGAAATCCTCTATCAGGATTGCCGCTTCCTGCAGTCGGGAGACCGCGACCAGGAAGCCCTGCCGTTGATTCGCGACGCCTTGAACCGTGAAGGATCCTGCCGGGAAATACTGCGCAACTACCGCAAGGACGGCACACCGTTCTGGAACGAGCTGTCCCTTTCAACGGTGAAAAATCCAGCGGACGGGCAAACCTACTTTGTCGGCGTGCAGAAAGATGTCACCGCGCAGGTCAAGACACAACAGCGCGTGACACAGCTTGAAGCGCAGTTGGCTGAACTCCAGGCCGAACTGACGGCGCTCAAGGCGACGAACGGCAAAAACCAAATCAAGAATTAATGGTCAGTAACTACAATCACCGCTGACTTTGTAACTATATCTTTTGAGCTGGCCATGCAACGCGACGCACTCCTGACCCAGGATGAGCTGGATTTCATCCAGAGCATGCAACACAACCCGCAACTCAATGTGCGGGACGCGACGTCGAGCCTGCTCGTCAACGGGGGATCGCAAATTCGTGACCTGCTCACCCGCCTGGCGGCCCATGAGCAGGTGACCATTCAAGCCACCTTCGAAAACCAGCAAATGACCTTCCCCCTGCACCTGGTGGAAGACGAGTTCCATGCGCTACACCTGCGCCTCGGCGTGCCGAGCATCTATGAAGACGGACCGATGGTCCGGCCTTGGCGCCTGGTACTGGACGAACCGGTAGCACTGGAAAACGCCAAGGGTCAAACAGGCACCCTCTGGGTGCACGAAGTGTCGTGCAAAGGGGTTTTGCTGGAGGTTCGCAACAAGACCAAGCCGCCGAAGCATTTCGCCTTGTGGTTCAGCCCGTCAGGCTATGAGCGGATTGCCTTGCGTGGCACTTTCGAGAAAGAAAACGAACAGGGCTTCTATGCCTATCAACTGAGCCAGAGCGATACGGACGAAACCGAGCGCCTGCGCCAGTTCATCCTGCAACAACATCGGTTGACTCATCCCGCGCTGCACCTCTGAACCTCAAGTATCCAGACTACCCGCCAGGAACTGCTTCAGACGCTGGCTCATGACCTCCCCTTCATTGCCCAGGCATCCGATCGATGACCCGGCCAGGCTCTCCTGTACCAGATCGCAAGCATCACCGGCCAACAACAATCGGCACTCCAGACTCATGGCCAGGCGATTCAAGCGCCGCGGCAACTCGGGAGCCGGCACATGATTGGAAAACAACACCAGCGCCAAGGGCTTGACCCTTTCACACGTCAGCACCAGCTCATCGAACGGCTGACCAATGTTCAGCACGCGAACGGCCGCTGGCCCGGCACTCAGAAACAGGGCGGCGACCAACAGTTCCAGCTCGCGGCAATGGCCAACCAAGGCACAGATGACCACCCGAGGCGGCTGTTTGTCTCGCAGCAACAACAGACGCTGCACCACCCGGGAACGCAAAAATCCATCCAGGAACAACCACTCGCTGGTCCCGCCGAACTGGTCCTGTCGTTGCAACAATTGCTTCCAGACAGGGATCAGAATGTCCTGAAACACCACCGGCAGGGCGTGACTGGAAAAGATTTGCCCGTAGACCTGCTCCAGCCGAATGTCGTCAAACCCGTTGACCGCAGCAAGAACCTGCTGCTGCCACTGTGCATAATCGGCTTCCACGAGGTTGTTGGGGATAATGTGCGACAACGCCTGGAGCGGCTGGGTTTTGGCCAGGATCCTGCCGATCTTGCTGACGACTACACCGCGCTCGACCCAGCCGAGGACATTGCGAACCCGTTCGATATCGGTCAGCGAATACAGGCGATGCCCACTTTCGGTGCGCATTGGAACAATCAGGCCATAACGTCGCTCCCAGGCTCGAAGCGTGACCGGATTGACGCCTGTCAGGCGCGCCACCTCGCGAATCGGATAGAGCTGTTCCTGTTCAAGGGAGACAGCCCGCGGTACACCTGAAACTACGTCAGTAAGGACAGGCATCTAGGATTGTATGTCCATGTGCAGATGGGACCCCATTTAACTCCTCTGCCCCACAACGATTCAAGTTCATAATCGAAAAAAATCGCTCAAAGACGAAACCGGCAGAATCAGGAATAATCCTTGCTTGTTTCAAGCCGCAGCCCACTACCCCGGCGCTGCGCCTGGCGAAGTTCCTATCCGGAGCGACGCAAATGTCTACGGAGATGCACAATGTCTACCCCTCCCGTCACGCTGATGGTTGCGCGCCGCGTTGCCAATGGACGTTATCAAGACCTGATCGCCTGGCTGCGCGAAGGCGAACAACTGGCCACCGACTTTCCTGGCTACCTTGGCTCCGGGGTACTCGCACCGCCGCCCGGTGATGACGAGTTCCAGATTATCTTCCGCTTCGCCGACGAGCAGACCCTGCATGCCTGGGAGCATTCCGCTTCGCGCAGCGCCTGGCTCGGACGCGGCAGCGAGTTGTTCGCCCACCCGACGGAACATCGGGTCAGCGGCATCGAGGGCTGGTTCGGTGCCGTCGGTCAGCGCCCGCCGCGCTGGAAACAGGCCGTGGCAATCTGGTTGGCGTTCTTTCCGGTTTCCCTGCTGTTCAACTTTGCGCTGGGGTCGCTGCTGAGTGAGATGGCGCTGCTGCTCCGCATGTTCATCAGCACCCTGTGCCTGACGCCGTTGATGGTGTATTTCTTCATTCCACTGTCGACCCGTTTGCTGGCCAATTGGCTGAACAGCACGCCCGTACGCCGCTTGCCCGCCGCCCCCTCCACCCAAAACCACTGATATTGCGCACAATAGGTAGAGCGCTCCCGTCGCTGGTATAGTTTTGTTCTCACCGCGACGCGAGCCGTTCATGACTTTTTCTGCAGCCCCCATCCTCATTACCGGAGCCGGCCAGCGTGTCGGCCTGCATTGCGCCCGGCGACTGCTGGAAGATGGCCAGCGCGTGATTTTCAGCTACCGCAGCGAACGACCCGGCGTACAAGCCCTGCGCGATCTGGGGGCCACCGCGGTGTTCGCGGACTTCGCCAGCGAGGCCGGGATCCTCGCCTTCATCAGCGAACTGAAAACCCACACCGACTGTTTACGGGCGATTGTCCACAACGCCTCCGAATGGCTGGCCGAAACGCCGGACACCGACGCTGCAGCGTTCACCCGCATGTTCAGCGTGCACATGCTGGCGCCCTACCTGATCAACCTGCATTGCGCCGACCTGCTGCAACGCTCAAGCCCCGCAGACATCGTGCACATCAGCGATGACGTGACCCGCAAGGGCAGTAGCAGGCACATCGGCTATTGCGCCAGCAAAGCCGGGCTCGACAGCCTGACCCTGTCCTTCGCCGCCAGGTACGCGCCGGCCATCAAGGTCAACGGGATCGCGCCAGCCCTGCTACTGTTCAACCCTGAGGACGACGCGGCCCACCGCGCCAAGGTGCTGGCCAAGTCCGCGCTGGGCATCGAACCCGGCTGCGAAGTGATCTACCAGAGCCTGCGCTATCTGCTCGACAACCCTTATGTCACCGGCACCACCCTGACCGTCAACGGCGGAAGGCACATCAAATAAGTGTCCCGCGAGGATTTTCCATGACGTTATCGCTGCCCCAGAATTATCGAGAGATCCTCATCGGCCTCGGCGAAAACCCCGACCGCGAGGGTTTGCTCGATACACCGACGCGTGCAGCCAAAGCCATGCAGTACCTTTGCCATGGTTACGAGCAAAGTGTCGAAGAGATCGTCAATGGCGCGCTGTTCGCCTCCGACAACGATGAAATGGTCATCGTCGACAACATCGAGCTGTACTCGCTTTGCGAACACCACATGCTGCCCTTCATCGGCAAGGCGCATGTGGCTTATATTCCAACCGGCAAAGTGCTGGGCCTGTCGAAGATCGCACGGCTGGTGGACATGTTCGCCCGGCGCCTGCAAATCCAGGAAAACCTCACCCGGCAAATCGCCGACGCCGTGCAACAGGTGACCGGCGCGGCAGGCGTCGCGGTGGTCATCGAGGCACAGCACATGTGCATGATGATGCGCGGCGTCGAGAAACAGAATTCGACCATGAACACCTCGGTGATGCTCGGCGCCTTCCGCGAGTCGAGCAACACCCGCCAGGAGTTCCTGCAATTGATTGGACGGAGCAAGTAGCAATGCCACAACTTCAGCCAGGCATGGCACGCATCCGGGTCAAAGACCTGTGCCTGCGTACCTTCATCGGCATCAACGAGGATGAAATCCTCAACAAGCAGGATGTGCTGATCAACCTCACCATCCTGTACGCAGCCCAGGAAGCGGTGCGGGACAACGACATCGATCACGCGTTGAACTACCGAACCATTACCAAGGCGATCATTGCCCATGTGGAAGGCAACCGCTTTGCGCTGCTCGAACGCCTGACCCAGGAAATTCTCGACCTGGTGATGGCTAACGCATCGGTGCTCTACGCCGAGGTCGAGGTCGACAAGCCCCACGCGCTGCGATTTGCCGAGTCGGTGTCGATTACGCTGGCAGCGAGCCGCTAGCTTCAAGCCACAAGCGCCAGGCTGTAAACTTGCAGCCACCGCCATCCAACTTGCAGCTTCAAGCGTGCCGCTTGAAGCTGTCTCGCAGAGACCGCCATGACCGATCAACAACGCCTGGAACTCGAAGCCGCCGCCTTTCGCCGGCTGGTGGCCCACCTCGACAGCCGTAAGGATGTGCAAAACATCGACCTGATGAACCTCTCGGGCTTCTGCCGCAACTGCCTGTCCAAGTGGTACAAGGCGGCGGCTGACGAACGCCAGATCGAGGTCAGCCTCGATGAAGCCCGCGAAGTGGTTTACGGCATGCCGTACGCCGAGTGGAAAGCCCAATTTCAGCAAGAAGCCAACGCCGAACAACAGGCGGCGTTCGCCAAAGGAAAACCCAATGAGTGATTTGAACACCCTGCGCGCCAGCCTCAACAGCGGCGAACACGCCTTCGCCGATACTCTGGCGTTCATTGCTGCCGGTTACGACTACCAGCCTCAGGCTTTCAACAATGGTGGCGTGGAAAACGCGGCCGGGCAGAACGAAGGCTCGTGCAAGACCCTGGGTCTGGCGTTGCTCGAAGGCTTGAGTGATGCAGAAGCCCTGCTGGCTTTCGGCGAGCATTACCGTTCGGTGCTGGCGACGCCGGAAGGCAGCGACCATGGCAATATCCGCGCGTTGATTGCCCATGGCCTGGCCGGGGTGAAGTTCGCTCAGCAACCGCTGACCCGCCGATAACCGCATTCCTGTAGGAGCCGGCTTGCCGGCGAAGGGTCCATTGAGTTTTGCATCATTCTTGCGGACGCCTTCGCTGGCAAGCCAGCTCCTACAGGTTCAGCTGTGTTTGAAACCACAACCCGACTTTTAAGATTGACCCGGCAACTTTATTTCGTTTGCCGGGTACCACCGCTCACGGCTTAGATAAAAAGAAGCCTCCCTTCTTTCGAGCCGGTCATCCATGCGCAGCGAATCCATCAGCCAGTCGATCAACATCGTTCACCCTGTCACGCTCAGCCACGGTAAAAACGCCGAGGTCTGGGACACCGATGGCAAACGCTACATCGACTTTGTCGGCGGCATCGGCGTGTTGAACCTCGGCCATTGCCATCCGCGTATCGTCGAAGCCATCCGCGAACAAGCCACCCGACTGACCCATTACGCGTTCAATGCAGCGCCCCATGTGCCTTACCTCGAACTGATGGATCGCCTCAGCGCGTTCATGCCGGTGAGTTACCCGGTCAGCGGCATGCTCACCAACAGCGGCGCGGAAGCAGCGGAAAACGCCCTGAAGATCGTCCGTGGCGCCACCGGCCGTAGCGTGGTCATCGCCTTCGACGGCGCTTTCCACGGCCGCACACTGGCCACCCTCAACCTCAACGGCAAAGTCGCGCCCTACAAACAGAAAGTCGGCGTGCTGCCGGGGCCGGTATTTCACCTGCCCTTCCCCAGCCAGGACAACGGCGTCACCGGTGCCGAGGCCCTCAAAGCCATGGAGCGCCTGTTCAGCGTCGAGATCGATGTCGAGGACGTCGCCTGCTTTATCGTCGAACCGGTGCAGGGCGAAGCGGGCTTCCTGGCCATGGAGGCCGAGTTCGCCCAGGCGCTGCGCAAGTTCTGCGACGACAAGGGCATTGTGCTGATCGCCGATGAAATCCAGTCCGGTTTCGGCCGAACCGGCCAGCGCTTCGCGTTCTCGCGATTAGGCATCGAACCAGACCTGATCCTGCTCGGCAAAAGCATCGCCGGCGGTGTGCCGCTGGGTGCGGTGGTCGGGCGCAAGTCGCTGCTCGACAACTTGCCCAAGGGCGGACTCGGCGGCACTTACTCCGGCAATCCCATCGCCTGTGCAGCGGCATTGGCAACCCTGGACGAAATGACCGATGCCAACCTGCACGCTTGGGGTGCCCAACAGGAAGAAGCGATTGTCGGCCGCCATGCAACCTGGCGCGCGAACAAGCTGACGCCGTACGTGGGACGCCTGACCGGCGTCGGCGCCATGCGTGGCATCGAGCTGATCAACGCCGATGGCTCGCCCGCACCGGCCCAATTGACCCAACTGCTGGCCCTGGCGCGGGACGCGGGCCTGCTGTTGATGCCCAGCGGCAAATCGCGGAACATCATTCGCCTGCTGGCACCGTTGACCATCGAGGCAACGGTGCTGGAGGAAGGGCTCGACATCCTTGAGGCGTGCCTGGCCAAACTGGCCTAAGCATATCTCCCCTGTAGGAGCTGCCGAAGGTTCGGCAGCTCCTACAGGGAGCGCATTTGTGTTGCCCATAAAAAACCGGCCGAAGCCGGTTTTTTCATTTCGACGAAAGCAGAATCAAGCGTTCTGCAGATTGTCGAGGTAACGCTCGGCATCCAGTGCCGCCATGCAACCGGCGCCAGCGGAGGTGATGGCCTGACGGTACACGTGGTCAGCCACGTCACCGGCGGCGAAGATGCCTTCGAGGCTGGTGGCGGTGGCGTTGCCGTCACGGCCGCCCTGCACAACAAGGTAGCCGTCTTTCAGGGTCAACTGGCCTTCGAACAGCGAAGTGTTTGGCGTGTGGCCGATGGCGATGAACACGCCGTCGACTTTCACTTCGTCGAAGCTGCCGTCGTTGTTCTTCAGGCGCGCACCGGTCACACCCATGTTGTCGCCCAGCACTTCGTCCAGGGTCGCGTTCAGCTTCAGCTCGATCTTGCCTTCGGCAACACGGGCATTCAGCTTGTCGATCAGGATCTTCTCGGCGCGGAAAGTCTCGCGACGGTGGATCAAGGTCACCTTGCTGGCGATGTTGGCCAGGTACAGGGCCTCTTCAACAGCGGTGTTGCCGCCGCCGACCACGGCAACCGGCTTGTTGCGGTAGAAGAAACCGTCGCAGGTCGCGCAGGCCGAAACGCCTTTGCCCATGAAGGCATCTTCCGATGGCAGGCCCAGGTAACGAGCGCTGGCGCCGGTGGCGATGATCAGGGCGTCGCAGGTGTAAGTCGCGCTGTCGCCGGTCAGGGTGTACGGCTTGGCGGCGAAGTCCACGGCATTGATGTGATCGAAAACGATCTCGGTTTCGAAACGCTCGGCGTGCTCGCGCATCCGCTCCATCAGCGCCGGGCCGGTCAGGCCGTGGACGTCGCCCGGCCAGTTGTCGACTTCGGTGGTGGTGGTCAGTTGACCGCCAGCCTGCATGCCGGTGATCAGCAGTGGCTTGAGGTTGGCACGGGCGGCATAGACCGCGGCGCTGTAACCGGCAGGGCCGGAACCGAGAATAATCACTCGCGAATGACGGACTTCAGACATGACCTGCTCCTGTTGACCGGCCCGGAACACCTGGCGCGGAACGCCGGATTGCCGGCTGGAATAAAAAAGAACGGTTGAAAGCACTTGGGGAAGGCTTGAACCCGACCGTCCTGTAAAAAGATTGGGTGCAGCGTATCGAGGGGGCGAAGATTAAGGAAATACGGATTAACAATCCAGCTCATAGGTGGTCTCTATGCCATCTGACCGACGATATCGACGTCTTTGTTACAGTGAATGTCGATACCACTGCCGCGCTTTCGCACATGAAGCAAAGCCGGTAAGGTCGGCGCGTTTTCCCTTTGCTCGGAGCACATCATGCCTGCCCCCGTTCTGTCCGGCCCGCAATACCTGCGCGAAGGCCTCAAGCTGGTGCTGAGCCCCAGCCTGCGTTTGTTCGTGTTGTTGCCGTTGGCGATCAACCTGGTGCTGTTCGTCGGATTGATCTACCTGGCCGGCCATCAATTCAGCTTGTGGGTCGATACGCTGATGCCGTCCCTGCCCGACTGGCTGAGTTTTCTCAGCTACATCCTCTGGCCGCTGTTCGTGGTGCTCGTCGTGCTGATGGTGTTCTTCACCTTCACCATGCTCGCCAACGTCATTGCCGCGCCATTCAACGGTTTCCTGGCGGAGAAAGTCGAGGTGGTGGTGCGCGGCACCGACGACTTCCCGACCTTCAGCTGGGGCGAACTGATTGCGATGATCCCGCGCACCCTGGCCCGGGAAATGCGCAAGCTCGGCTACTTCCTGCCCCGGGCTATCGGGCTGTTCATCCTCTCGTTCATCCCGGTGGTGAACATCATCGCCGCGCCGCTGTGGCTGTTGTTCGGGGTGTGGATGATGGCGATCCAGTACATCGACTACCCGGCGGACAACCACAAACTGGGCTGGAACGAAATGCTCGCCTGGCTGCGACAGAAGCGCTGGCAAAGCATGAGCTTCGGCGGCATCGTCTACCTGGTGCTGCTGATCCCGGTGGTCAACATCCTGATGATGCCGGCCGCCGTGGCCGGGGCAACGCTGTTCTGGGTGCGTGAGCGCGGCGCGGAAAACCTGGTGGCGCAGCGCTGAGCCATCAGCTCCGGTACCGCAGTCACAAATCCATCATCCAGACGTCACACTGACGACATGCCCCCAGCCGACACTGGGGTCATGACGACAGCTCTGCATATCACCCTGATCACCGAAACCTTCCCTCCGGAAATCAACGGCGTGGCCAATACCCTGGGGCACTTGTGCGACGGTTTGCGCGCACGCGGGCATCAGGTGGAACTGGTGCGACCGCGTCAGGGCTGCGACCAACAGCTGGGCAGCGACGATGAACTGCTGCTATGCCGCGGCTGGCCGCTACCGGGTTATCCCGGCCTGCAATGGGGTCAGTCGTCGATGCACAAGCTGCTGCGGCGCTGGACGCGTCATCGCCCGGATGTGCTCTACATCGCCACCGAGGGCCCGCTGGGCCTCTCTGCATTGCGTGCGGCACGGCGACTGGGGATTTCCGTGGTCAGCGGTTTTCACACCAATTTCCAGCAATACTCCAACCAGTACGGGCTTGGTTTGCTCACGCGCCTGCTGACTCACTACCTGCGCTGGTTCCACAACCGCTCGACCATGACCCTGGTGCCCAGCGTCAGTCAGCGCATGGAACTGGAGCGACGTCATTTCGAACGACTGGCGTTGCTGTCCCGAGGGGTCGACAGCGAATTGTTTCACCCGGCCAAACGCTTGAATGCCCTGCGCGAGCAATGGGGACTGGCCGAGGCAGACATCGCCGTCATTCATGTCGGACGCCTGGCCCCGGAAAAAAACCTCGGCCTGCTCAAGCGTACCTTCAATACCCTCAAGGCGAGTTATCCCCAGCGCATCCTGAAACTGATCGTTGTCGGCGATGGCCCGCAGCGCCAGGAACTGGAAAACGAAATCCCCGAGGCGATTTTCTGTGGTACCCAACGGGGTGAAGCCCTGGCGTGTCACTACGCTTCGGGCGACGTGTTTTTGTTTCCGAGCCTGACCGAAACCTTTGGCAATGTAGTGCTTGAAGCACTTGCCTCGGGGCTCGGCGTGGTGGCCTACGACCAGGCGGCAGCCGCCCAGCATATTCGTCATGGCTACAACGGCGTGCTGGCGATGCCGGGAGATGAAGAAGCGTTCTGCGATGCAGCGGCATGGCTGCTGGAGGAAAGGGAAGCCTTGCGCAATGTGCGGCTCAATGCCCGCCAGCATGCCAGTCGCCAGGGTTGGGCGACGATTATCGAACAGTTCGAGGGACAGTTGCGCGGGGCTTGCATGCAGCAACAGTCAGTGCCGGATGCTGCGTTGCTGCCTTGAAAAGCTTCGCTGGCAAGCCAGCTCCTACAGGATTTGCGCGTTTTCTATAGGAGCTGGCTTGCCAGCGAAGAGGGCTTCGAAGACGCCGCTTAAACCAGCGTCATCAACGCCTCACGGCTGAACGGCAGAATGTCTTCCTCACGGCCGTCGCGCACTTTCTGCGCCCAGTCCGGGTCCACCAGCAACGCACGACCGACCGCTACCAGGTCAAACTCGTCGTTGTTCAGGCGCTCCAGCAGTTTTTCCAGGCTGGCGGGCTGTGCGACCTTGTCGGTGTTGACCATGAACTGCAGGAACTCGCCATCCAGGCCGACGCTGCCTACGGTGATGGTCGGCTTGCCGGTGAGTTGACGGGTCCAGCCGGCCAGATTCAACTCGGAACCGTCGAACTCCGGCTCCCAGAAACGGCGGGTCGAGCAGTGGAAAATATCCACGCCCGCATCCGCCAGCGGCTTGAGAAACTCGCCCAAGGCTTCCGGGGTTTGCACCAGGCGTGCGGTGTAGTCCTGCTGCTTCCACTGGGAGAAACGGAAGATGATTGGGAAACCTTCACCGACTGCGGCACGCACGGCCTGAATCAATTCAATGGCGAAGCGCGAACGGTTGGCCAGGCTGCCGCCGTACTCGTCGGTACGCTGGTTGCTGCCTTCCCAGAAGAACTGGTCGATCAAGTAACCGTGGGCACCGTGGATTTCCACGCCGTCCATGCCGATGCTCTGGGCATCCTTGGCGGCCTGGGCGAACGCGGCGATCACGTCCTGGATGTCTTGCTTGGTCATGCCGTGCACCACGACCTGACCTTCCTTCACTTTTTCCGACGGGCCATAACCCGGCACGCTGGCGTCCGGCTCGGTGCCGATACGACGTACGCTGCCCACATGCCACAACTGTGGAACGATCTTGCCGCCTTCGGCGTGAACGGCATCGACGACTTTCTTCCAGCCGGCCAGG
Source organism: Pseudomonas sp. P4_B3 (assembly GCF_056402295.1). Classification (NCBI taxonomy): domain Bacteria; kingdom Pseudomonadati; phylum Pseudomonadota; class Gammaproteobacteria; order Pseudomonadales; family Pseudomonadaceae; genus Pseudomonas; species Pseudomonas sp. P4_B3. The sequence continues at coordinate 54,235 of NZ_JBFUHR010000016.1, read as the reverse complement.
GCCGCTTCACCGTAGAAATGCGGAACGTTCGGGTAGCCGTTGGACGCCTTGTGACCGACGGTGGTGCCTTCGGTGACGATCAGGCCGACGCCCGCTGCGGCGCGGCGACGGTAGTATTCGATCACTTTGGAATCAGGCACGCCGCCCGGGGAAAAGGAGCGGGTCATCGGCGCCATGACGACGCGGGTCGGCAGTTCGAGGGTGCCGAGGTGGAACGGTTTGAACAGGGCTTTGACGGGCATGGGACGCTCCACGGGAAGAAATTTTATGACGACGATAATATGAAGTGAGCGCCGCTTTGAACAGCACTATTGATTGCGGTGATTAAGGATCAAAAGATAGTAAATAACGTAGGAGCCGGCTTGCTGGCGAATCAGGCGACGCGGTGTGTCAGGGACACCGCTTTCGCTGGCAAGCCAGCTCCTACAGGAGAATGTCAGCCCAATGCTTTTTCGATCGCATGAACCACAGACGGATCATCCGGCGCCGTTCGCGGCGAGAACCGCGCCAGCACGCGGCCGTCCTTGCCCAGCAGGAACTTCTCGAAGTTCCAGGTGATGTCGCCGGGAAATTCCGCACCCTCGCCCGCCAGCAAGCGGTACAACTGATGACGGTCATGCCCGTTGACTTCCAGCTTGCTGGACAACGGGAAGGTCACGCCATAGTTGAGGCTGCAGAAATCCTTGATCTGCTGCTCGGTCCCCGGTTCCTGCCCGGCAAACTGGTTGCACGGCAAGCCCAACACGCTGAAGCCTTTGGCCTTGTATTGCTGGTAGAGGTTTTCCAGCGCCGCGTACTGCGGGGTCAAGCCGCATTTGGAGGCGACGTTGACCACCAGCACGACTTGGCCTTTGAAAGGCGCCAGAGGTAGCTCCTGACCATCCAGGGCTGTCAATTTAAGGTCGTGAAAAGCACTCATGGCGTACTCCAGATTCCCGTGTTCTTCTTGAAACAGTCACTTGGCGGTGTCGTCAGAGACAGCCGCATACTAAAAAGGCGCCCACAAGGCGCCTCTCCAGTTATCTGAGCTTAGCGCAGAAATCAGTGGTGATGGCCACCTTCGCCATGGACGTGGCCATGAGCGATTTCTTCCTGGCTGGCATCACGGATGGCAACGATCTTGACCTGGAAATTCAGGCGCTGACCGGCCAACGGGTGGTTGCCGTCAACGGTGACGTCGTCGCCGTCCAGATCACGGATGGTCACGATCTGCATCTGGCCGTCCGGTGCGGAAGCGTGGAACTGCATGCCCACTTCCAGCTCATCGACGCCTTCGAACATGCTGCGGCTCAGGGTGCTGACCAGTTCGGCAGCGTACTCGCCGTAAGCGTCTTCCGGTTCAACGGCTACGGTCAGTTCGTCGCCGACCGCTTTGCCTTCCAGAGCCTTTTCCAGGCCCGGGATGATGTTGCCTGCGCCTTGCAGGTAGACCAGCGGCGCGCCGCCGGCGGAGCTGTCGATGACCTCACCAGCGTCGTTGGTCAGGGTATAGTCGATGGAGACAGCCTTATTGGCGGCGATCAGCATGGGGCGAGACCTTTTGCATAAGAAGATTGAAAGGCCAAGTTTAGCGAAGCAATCGTCCGAAAGCGAACACAACACGGACAGACGGGACTCGACGATCACAGGCTTCCACCAGGACGAGGACGGACACTGGGTGGCCGAGCTTTCCTGCGGCCACACCCAACACCTGCGGCACCAGCCACCATGGCAATCGCGCGCCTGGGTCATGGACCCTGCGCAGCGCCAGGAAAAAATAGGCCAACCCTTTGATTGTGGTTGGTGCGCACAAGGCTCGGTTAGCGATAACCTTGGCGACTGAATTTCGGTAGATCGCCAGTTATAGGCGTTCACCTTTGCCATGCACCTCCAGAGAATCCGCATGCAAACTTTTTTTATCGCGCCCACCGATTTTGGTGTGGGTCTGACCTCCATCAGCCTCGGGCTGGTGCGTACTCTTGAGCGCGCCGGCCTCAAGGTCGGCTTTTTCAAACCGATTGCCCAGCCGCATCCGGGCGACACGGGCCCGGAACGTTCCACCGAACTGGTGGCGCGTACCCACGGCTTGAAACCACCCCAGCCCTTGGGCCTGGCCCATGTCGAGCGCATGCTCGGCGACGGTCAGCTCGATGAGTTGCTCGAAGAAATCATCGTCCTTTATCAGCAGGCGGCCATCGGCAAGGACGTGCTGATCGTCGAAGGCATGGTGCCGACCCGCAGCGCCAGTTATGCCGCGCGGGTCAACCTGCATCTGGCCAAGAGCCTCGACGCCGAGGTGATCCTGGTCTCGGCACCGGAAAACGAAGTGCTGACCGAGCTCTCCGGTCGCGTCGAGTTGCAGGCGCAATTGTTCGGCGGCCCGAAAGACCCGAAAGTCCTTGGTGTGATCCTCAACAAGGTCAAGACCGAGGAAAGCATGGAGGCCTTCGCCACGCGCCTGAAGGAACATTCGCCGTTGCTGCGCAGTGGGGATTTCCGTCTGCTCGGCTGCATTCCGTTCCAGCCGGAACTGAACGCCCCGCGCACCCGCGACGTCGCCGACCTGATGGGCGCGCAAGTGCTCAACGCCGGTGATTACGAAACCCGGCGCATGACCAAGATCATCATTTGCGCCCGCACCATGCGCAACACCGTGGAGTTGCTCAAGCCCGGCGTGCTGGTGGTAACCCCCGGCGACCGCGATGACATCATCCTCGCCGTCAGCCTCGCGGCCTTGAACGGCGTACCGCTGGCCGGCCTGCTGCTGACCAGCGACACCCTGCCCGACCCACGCATCATGGACCTGTGCCGCGGCGCCCTGCAGGCCGGGTTGCCGGTGCTGTCGGTGAGTACCGGCTCCTACGACACCGCCAACCTGCTCAATGGCCTGAACAAGGAAATTCCCATCGATGACCGCGAGCGCGCCGAAATCATCACCGATTTCATCGCCAGCCACCTCGATGCCAACTGGTTGCATCAGCGTTGCGGTACGCCGCGGGAGATGCGCCTGTCGCCAGCAGTTTTCCGCTATCAATTGATCCAGCGCGCCCAGGCGGCCAACAAGCGCATCGTGTTGCCCGAAGGCAGCGAGCCGTTTACCGTACAGGCTGCCGCGATCTGCCAGGCCCGTGGCATCGCTCGCTGTGTGTTGCTGGCCAAGCCCGAAGACGTGCAGGCCGTCGCCCGCGCCCAGGGCATCGAATTGCCGCCAGGCCTGGAAATCATTGATCCGGACTTGATCCGCGAGCGTTATGTCGAGCCAATGGTCGCGCTGCGCAAAAGCAAAAGCCTCAACGCGCCGATGGCCGAGCAACAACTGGAAGACACTGTGGTGATCGGCACCATGATGCTGGCCCTGGATGAAGTCGACGGCCTCGTGTCGGGCGTGATCAACACCACCGCCAACACCATCCGCCCGGCCCTGCAACTGATTAAAACCGCGCCTGGCTGCACCCTGGTGTCGTCGGTGTTCTTCATGCTGTTTCCGGAAGAGGTGCTGGTTTATGGCGACTGCGTGATGAACCCGCACCCAAGTGCCAGCGAACTGGCCGAGATCGCCCTGCAAAGCGCTGACTCGGCCGCCGCCTTCGGCATCACGCCACGGGTAGCGATGATCAGCTACTCCAGCGGTGAATCCGCCAGCGGCGAAGAAGTCGAGAAGGTCCGCGAGGCGACCCTGCTCGCCCACGAACAACAGCACTCGCTGCTGATCGACGGCCCCTTGCAATACGACGCCGCCGCCAACGAAGACGTCGCCCGGCAACTGGCGCCGAACAGTCAGGTCGCCGGTCGCGCCACGGTATTCGTGTTTCCCGACCTGAACACCGGCAACACCACGCACAAAGCCGTGCAGCGCAGCGCCGACTGCGTCAGCCTCGGGCCAATGCTGCAAGGCCTGCGCAAACCGGTGAACGATTTGCCGCGCGGCGCGCAGGTCGATGACATCGTCTACACAATCGCGTTGACCGCGATCCAGGCAGCCAACCGACCTATGGATGTGTAAATGCTGGATTTTCTACCTGCTGCGCTGCGGGGCGTGATCGCCTCGCTGCTGTTGGCGCTGAACACGATTTTGCTCTGCTCGTTTCTGTTCTGCGTGGCGCTGGTCAAGGTATTGCCGTTCGCCTTCACCCAGCGTCTCGCGGGCTGGCTGATGAGTCATACCCACGAAGCCTGGATCAGCATCAACAAAGGCTGGATGAATCTGGTGCGCCGCACGCGCTGGCACATCAGCGGCCTGCAAGGCCTCGACTATCAGCACTCGTACCTGATTACCAGCAACCACCAGAGCTGGGTCGACATTCTGGTGCTGCAATACGTGCTCAACCGGCGCATTCAGCCGCTGAAGTTCTTTCTCAAGCAGGCGCTGATCTGGGTCCCGGTGATCGGCCTGGCCTGGTGGGCGCTGGGCTTTCCGTTCATGAAGCGCTACTCCAAGGCTTATCTGGAGAAGCATCCGGAGAAGAAAGGCAAGGACCTGGAAACCACGCGCAAGACCTGCGCGAAATTCCGCGACAACCCGGTGGGCATTTTCAACTTCGTCGAAGGCACGCGCTTCACCAAGGGCAAGCATGCCCAGCAGCAGTCACCCTTCAAGTACCTGCTCAAGCCCAAGGCCGGAGGCATTGCCTTTGTGCTGGATGCAATGGGTGAGCAGCTGGAGTCGATCGTCAACGTGACCATCCACTACCCCGCCGGGCGCCCGGGTTTCTGGGACTTGCTGTGCGGGAATGTGGCGGACGTGGTGGTGCACTTTGAAGAGCTGAAAATTCCGCCGCAATTCATTGGCAAGAACTATGACCAGGATGGTGAGTACCGCCTGCAGTTTCAGGGCTGGATCAATCAGTTGTGGCAGGACAAGGATGCTCTGCTTGCGCAGATGCATCGCGAATATCCGGGCAAACACTAATCCCCTGTAGGAGCGAGCCTGCTCGCGATAGCGGTCGTACATTCAGAATTTATGTCGACTGATCCACCGCTATCGCGAGCAGGCTCACTCCTACAGTTGACCGAGTCGATCTGAAATAAAAAAACCCGCCGATGATCACTCATCGACGGGGTTCTTTTTACCGGCTAGCGCTTAGATCGCACCACGCTCACGCAGCAGACCCAGCACTTGCTTGACGCTTTCCTCCAGCGACACGGACTGGGTGTCGATCACCAGGTCGGCATCCAGCGGCACGTCGTACGGGAAGGACTCGCCCGGGATGTTATCCCCGGCCGCTGCGTACAAACCTTGCGGATCACGCTCGGCGCAGACTGTCGGCGAAGCCTGGACATAGACCGTCAGCAGACGCTCCTTGCCGATCAGTTCACGGGCCTGCTCACGACCTTCGGCACTCGGCGCAACGAACGCTGCCAGGGTCAGCAGACCGGCTTCGTTGAACTGACGCGCGACGTGCGCGGCACGACGCCAGTTCTCGGTACGCCCGGCGCGGTCCTGTGGCAGACCTTTGTTCAGGTCGTGACGCAGGTTCTGGCCATCGAGCACGAACACTGCACGGCCCAGGTCGAACAGCTTGCGTTCAACCGCATAGGCCAGCGTGCTTTTGCCCGCGCCGGACAAGCCGCTGAACAACACGGTGGCCGGTTGCTGGCCGAAGCGCTGGGCGCGTTCTTCGGTGGCGACGTGCGCGAGTTTGCCGTGATGCGTGCTACTGCCGTGCGCCACTGGTTGAGCGATGATCATGCCGGCGGCGACGGTGCCATTGGTCAAACGATCGATGACGATGAACGAACCGGTGGTGCGGTTGCTCGCGTAACCGTCCAGCGCGATGGCTGCATCGAGGCTGATCTTGACCCGACCGATCTCGTTCAGCTGCAAGGCACTGGCAGGGCCTTCTTCCAGGGTGTTCACGTCAACGCGGTTGACAATGCTGGTGATCGAACCCGGCACGTACGTCGTAGCGCGCTTGATGTCGTATTTCTTGCCCGGCAGCATCGGCTCTTCGGCCATCCACACCAGCATGGCATCGAAGCCGTCAGTCACTTGCGGCTGGTTGTCGGCATGCACCAGCAAGTCGCCGCGGGAGATATCGATCTCGTCTTCCATGGTCAGCGTCACCGCTTGACCCGGACCTGCATGCTCCAGCTCACCTTCGAAGGTGACGATGGATTTCACGCGACTGCTCTTGCCCGACGGCAGCACCACGACTTCGTCGCCCTTGTGCACGACGCCACTGGCCAGGGTGCCGGCGAAACCACGGAAGTTCAGGTTCGGACGGTTGACGTACTGCACCGGGAAACGCAGGTCGGTGTAGTTGCGGTCGCTGGCGATTTCGACGGTTTCGAGGATTTCCATCAGCGACTGGCCGGTGTACCACGGCGAGCGCTCGGACTTGTTCACTACGTTGTCGCCCTTGAGCGCCGACATCGGTACGAACGCCATGGTGGTCGGCTTGAACGCGATGCCTTCGGCGAACTTCAGGTAATCGGCCTTGATCGACTCGAACACGTTTTCGTCGAAGCCGTTGAGGTCCATCTTGTTGATGGCGACAACGATGTGCTTGATGCCCAGCAACGAGGCAATGAAGCTGTGGCGACGGGTCTGGGTTTGCACGCCGTAACGGGCGTCGACCAGGATGATCGCCAGGTCACAGGTGGATGCACCGGTGGCCATGTTGCGAGTGTACTGCTCATGGCCGGGAGTATCGGCGATGATGAATTTGCGTTTGGCGGTGGAGAAATAGCGGTAGGCGACATCAATGGTGATGCCTTGCTCACGCTCGGCCTGCAAGCCGTCGACCAGCAACGCCAGGTCGATATCTTCACCGGTGGTGCCGACTTTTTTCGAGTCGCGGGTGATGGCTTCCAGATGATCTTCGTAGATCATTTTGGAGTCGTGCAGCAGACGCCCGATCAGGGTGCTCTTGCCGTCATCGACGTTGCCACAGGTAAGAAAGCGCAGCATTTCCTTGCGTTCGTGCTGGCCCAGATAGGCGAGGATGTCCTCGCTGATCAAATCAGATGCGTGCGACATGACAACCCCTTAGAAATAACCCTGACGTTTCTTTTCTTCCATCGAGCCTGCGCCATCGTGATCGATGACCCGGCCCTGGCGTTCGGAAGTTCGCGTCAGGAGCATTTCCTGAATGATGTCGGTCAGGCTGGTGGCCTCGGACTCGACCGCACCGGTCAACGGGTAGTCACCCAGTGTGCGGAAACGGACCTTCTTCTTGACGATGCGCGCCTTGTCTTCATCGCTCAGGTGATTGAGCAGGCGTTCGTCGTCGATCATGATCCAGGTGCCATTCATCTCGATGACGTCGCGCTCGGCGGCGAAATACAGCGGCACGATCGGGATGCCTTCGAGGTAGATGTACTGCCAGATGTCCAGTTCGGTCCAGTTCGACAACGGGAACACGCGGATCGATTCGCCCTTGTTGACCTTGCCGTTGTAGACGTTCCACAGCTCGGGACGCTGGTTTTTCGGGTCCCAGCGGTGCTTGGTATCGCGGAAGGAATACACGCGCTCTTTGGCACGGGACTTCTCTTCGTCACGACGGGCACCACCGAAAGCAGCATCGAAACCGTACTTGTCGAGGGCCTGCTTGAGGCCTTCGGTTTTCATGATATCGGTGTGCTTGGCACTGCCGTGGGTCAGCGGGTTGATGCCCTGCGCAACACCCTCGGGATTCACGTGCACCAGCAGGTCAAGGCCCAGTTCTTCGACCATGCGGTCGCGGAACGCGTACATTTCCTTGAACTTCCACTGGGTGTCGACGTGCATCACCGGGAACGGCAGTTTGCCCGGGAAGAATGCCTTGCGCGCAAGGTGCAGCATCACGGCGGAGTCTTTACCGACGGAGTACAGCATCACCGGGTTATCGAACTCGGCGGCGACCTCGCGGATGATGTGGATGCTTTCGGCCTCCAGCTGTTTCAGATGCGTCAGTTTGTCGACCATGGCTACTCACGAAAACGATCTTATGGACGGCCAGCGGGCCGTGTTCGAGCGGGGAATCCTAGCACAGCGACCTCTTCTAATCAGGACGCCAACTAGATCGAAAGAGCATATGAATATGCCTGCCTGTTTGGGCTGTCGAACTGCGAACTCTTCCTTGTAGGAGCTGCCGGAGGCTGCGATCTTTTGATTTTGATTTTTAAGATCAAAAGATCGCAGCCTCCGGCAGCTCCTACAAAAGCGATCACATTGCAGTCGGAAATCAAATCGGATTCGGGCAATCGATGAAGATGTGTTCCAGCGCAAAGCGCCGCGCCAGATAATCCCCCAGCGCCTGAACGCCGTAGCGCTCGGTGGCATGGTGACCGGCGGCGATGAAGCTGATGTCGTTTTCCCGGGCGCTGTGGAAGGTTTGCTCGGAAGCCTCGCCGCTGAGGTACAGATCGACGCCTGCCAGTATGGCCTGATCGATGTAACCCTGGCCACCACCGGTGCACCAGCCGACGCGGCGGATCATCGCGCTGCCTTCGATCAACAGCGGCTCACGGCCCATGACTTCCTTGACGCGGCGGGCGAAATCCCGGGGCGTCATCGGCTCATTCAGCGAGCCGACCAGGCCGACAATCTTCAGATTGTCCGGGTCCAGCGGGCCTTCGACGGTGATGTCGAGTTGCCGCGCGAGCTGCACGTTATTGCCGACGTCCGGGTGCAGATCCAGCGGCAGGTGATAGGACAACAGGCTGATATCGTGCTTGAGCAGGGTCTTCAAGCGGCGCTGCTTCATGCCGGTGATGCACGGGTTCTCGCCCTTCCAGAAGTAGCCATGATGCACCAGCACCAGGTCGGCATTGGCCTCCACTGCCGCATCGAGCAAGGCCTGGCTGGCAGTGACGCCACTGACAATGCGCATCACTTGCGGACGGCCTTCGACCTGCAGGCCATTGGGACAGTAATCGGCGATTTTGGCGCTGTTTAGGTAACGGTCGGCTTCTTCGACCAGGGTGCTCAGGGCGACGGCCATAAAAGACTCCTAAATATCCCGTTCAGAGGCGCGTGCGGCCTCGTATAATGCGCGTCATTATGAGCGGTCTCATACCGCCTGCAACTCTCTCAGGAAGTGCTTAATGCTCAAGGCGCTGCGTTTTTCCGGCTGGCCGCTGCTGGCCGGCGTGCTTGTCGCTCTTTTGATAATCCAGCGTTACCCGCAGTGGGTCGGGCTTCCAAGCCTCGACGTCAATCTGCAACAAGCGCCGCAAACCACCAGTATGCAGCAGGGCCCGGTGTCTTATGCCGAAGCGGTATCCACCGCGGCGCCGTCGGTGGTGAACCTGTACACCACCAAAGTCATCAACAAACCCAACCATCCGTTGTTCGAAGATCCGCAGTTCCGTCGCTTCTTCGGCGATAACTCGCCCAAGCAGAAACGCATGGAATCGAGCCTCGGCTCCGGCGTGATCATGAGCCCGGAAGGCTACATCCTGACCAACAACCACGTGACCAGCGGCGCCGACCAGATCGTGGTGGCGCTCAAGGACGGCCGGGAAACCCTGGCGCGGGTGATCGGCAGCGATCCGGAGACTGATCTCGCGGTGCTGAAAATCGACCTGAAAAACCTGCCGTCGATCACTGTCGGGCGTTCCGACAACATCCGCATCGGCGACGTCGCGCTGGCCATCGGCAACCCGTTCGGCGTCGGCCAGACCGTAACCATGGGCATCATCAGCGCCACCGGTCGCAACCAACTGGGCCTGAACAACTACGAAGACTTCATCCAGACCGACGCCGCAATCAACCCCGGCAACTCCGGCGGTGCGCTGGTGGATGCCATCGGCAACCTGACCGGCATCAACACGGCGATCTTCTCCAAATCCGGCGGTTCCCAGGGCATCGGTTTCGCGATCCCGGTAAAGCTGGCGATGGAAGTGATGAAGTCGATCATCGAGCACGGCCAGGTGATTCGTGGCTGGCTGGGTATCGAAGTGCAGCCGCTGACCCAGGAATTGGCCGAATCGTTCGGCTTGTCCGGACGCCCGGGCATTGTAGTGGCGGGGATTTTCCGCGACGGTCCGGCACAGAAGGCCGGCCTGCAACTGGGGGATGTGATTCTTGCCATCGATGGCGAACCGGCCGGTGATGGCCGCCGCTCGATGAATCAGGTGGCGCGGATCAAGCCGACAGACAAGGTCGCGATCCAGGTGATGCGCAACGGCAAGGAACTCAAGCTGACAGCGGAAGTCGGCCTGCGTCCGCCGCCGGCTCCGGTCAAGGAAAAAGAAGAAGAGTAAGCGGCTGAGACAAGCCCCTGTAGGAGCGAGCTTGCTCGCTCCTACAGGGGTCAGCGGTGGTTTACAGGTCGCCCAGGCCGTCGATCAGCGCCTGATTCTGCTCTGGCGTGCCGATGCTGATCCGCAGGAACTGGGCAATCCGCTCCTGCTTGAAGTGCCGGACGATCACGCCCTGCTCACGCAACTTGGCCGCAAGCCCCGCCGCATCGTGCCGGGGGTGACGGGCGAAAATGAAGTTCGCCGCCGATGGCAGCACTTCAAACCCCTTCTCCTCTAGCTGCGTAACGACCTTCTCGCGATTCTCGATCACCAACCGGCAGGTCTTGTCGAAATACTCGCGATCCTCGAACGCCGCGGCAGCGCCGACATTCGCCATGCGATCCAGCGGATAGGAGTTGAAGCTGTTCTTGATCCGCTCCAGCGCCTCGATCAGGTCCGGATGGCCGACCGCCAGCCCCACCCGCAGGCCGGCCAGGGAACGGGACTTGGACAGGGTCTGGGTCACCAGCAGGTTCGGATAACGCTCGACCAGCGTGATTGCCGTCTCGCCGCCGAAGTCGATGTAGGCCTCGTCCACCACGACCACAGAATCCGGGCTGGCCTTGAGAATCTGCTCCACCGCCTCCAGCGCCAACAGGCAACCTGTAGGTGCGTTCGGGTTGGGGAAGATAATCCCGCCGTTCGGCTTGGCGTAGTCCGCCGGGTTGATCTGGAATTGCTCGTCCAGTGGCACGGCGTCGAACTTGATGCCGTACAACCCGCAGTAAACCGGATAGAAGCTGTAGCTGATGTCCGGGAACAGCAGCGGCTGATCGTGCTGCAGCAAACCGTGGAAGATGTGCGCCAGCACTTCATCGGAACCGTTGCCGAGGAACACCTGATTGCCTTGCACGCCGTAGTACCTGGCAACGGCCTGCTTGAGCAGATCGCTGTTCGGGTCCGGGTACAGACGCAGATTGTCATTCAGTTCGGTTTGCATCGCCGCAAGGGCTTTTGGCGATGGGCCGTACGGGTTTTCGTTGGTGTTGAGCTTCACCAGCTTTGCCAGCTTCGGCTGCTCACCCGGGACGTAAGGCACCAGATTCTTGACGAACGGGCTCCAGAATTTACTCATGTTCAGTTCCCCTTTTGTTCATCAACGATGCGGTATTCGGCGCTACGCGCGTGGGCGGTCAGCGACTCGCCACGGGCCAGCACGGAAGCGGTCTTGCCCAACTCGGACGCGCCCTGCTCGGAGCAGAAGATGATCGACGAGCGTTTCTGGAAGTCGTACACACCCAGCGGCGAGGAGAAACGCGCAGTGCCGGAGGTCGGCAATACGTGGTTCGGGCCGGCACAGTAGTCACCCAAGGCTTCGGACGTGTGACGGCCCATGAAGATCGCGCCGGCATGGCGGATTTGCGGCAGCCAGGCCTGTGGATCGGCAACGGACAATTCGAGGTGCTCCGGCGCGATGCGGTTGGCGACTTCGATGGCCTGTTCCATGTCGCGCACCTTGATCAGTGCACCACGGCCATTGATCGAGGTTTCAATGATCGAGGCGCGTTCCATGGTCGGCATCAGCTTGGCGATGCTGGCGGCGACCTTGTCGAGGAACTCGGCGTCGGGGCTGACCAGAATGGCCTGGGCGTCTTCGTCGTGCTCGGCTTGGGAGAAAAGATCCATGGCGATCCAGTCCGGATCGGTCTGGCCGTCGCACACCACGAGGATCTCGGAGGGACCGGCGATCATGTCGATACCGACCTGGCCAAACACGTGGCGCTTGGCGGTGGCGACATAGATGTTGCCCGGGCCGACCACTTTATCGACCTTCGGCACGCTTTCGGTGCCGTAAGCCAATGCGGCAACGGCTTGAGCGCCACCGATTGTGAACACGCGGTCGACACCGGCGATGCAGGCAGCGGCCAGCACCAGCTCGTTGATTTCACCGCGCGGGGTTGGCACCACCATGACCACTTCGGTGACGCCTGCAACCTTGGCCGGAATCGCGTTCATCAGCACCGACGACGGGTACGACGCCTTGCCGCCCGGCACGTACAGACCGGCGCGGTCCAGCGGCGTGACTTTCTGGCCCAGCACCGTGCCGTCGGCCTCGGTGTAGCTCCAGGAATCCTGCTTCTGTTTTTCGTGGTAGCTGCGCACTCGAGCCGCGGCGACTTCCAGCGCTTCGCGCTGCGGCACGGAGATACGGGTAAGTGCCAGTTCCAGACGCTCGCGCGGCAGGATCAGGTCGGCCATGGACTTCACGTCCAGGCCATCGAACTGGCGGGTAAAGTCCACCAGTGCCGCGTCGCCACGCTCACGCACGGCCTTGATGATGTCCAGCACCCGCTGATTGACCGAGTCGTCAGACACACTTTCCCAGCTCAGCAGATGATCCAGATGATGCGCGAAATCCGGGTCAGCAGCGTTGAGTCGGCGAATTGCAGTCGGTGCGGTCATAGCGAGAGCCTCATAGGAATGGCAAAAACTCAGGCACCCGAAGCTAGCACTCCATCCGCTTGGGCACCTGAGAATTCTGGCTATGAGGCGGATAGACGGGCGCGACTTAACGTCGCGCTGGTGAATCAGCCGCGGTGTCGAGACTCCACTGCCTTGCGCAGGGTGTCGATCAACGCCTGGATACGGGCGTGCTGCATTTTCATCGAAGCTTTGTTGACGATCAGCCGGGAGCTGATGGCAGCAATGAAATCCTGTGGCTCCAGGCCGTTGGCCCGCAGCGTGTTACCGGTGTCGACCACGTCGATGATCTTGTCGGCAAGGCCGATCAGCGGTGCCAGCTCCATCGAGCCGTACAGCTTGATGATGTCGACCTGACGACCCTGTTCAGCGTAATAACGCTTGGCAACGTTGACGAACTTGGTGGCGATGCGCAGGCGACCCTTGGGCTCGACCGCACCGACCTTGCCGGCCGTCATCAACTTGCACTGGGCAATTTGCAGGTCCAGTGGCTCGTACAGACCCTGGCCGCCATATTCCATCAGCACATCTTTACCGGCGACACCGAGGTCGGCAGCACCATGTTCGACATAGGTCGGCACATCGGTGGCACGCACGATCAGCAGGCGTACATCTTCCTGGGTCGTGGGAATGATCAGCTTGCGGCTCTTGTCCGGATTCTCGGTCGGCACGATGCCCGCTTCAGCCAGAAGCGGCAGGGTGTCGTCAAGGATGCGGCCCTTGGACAGTGCGATGGTCAACATGGGAAACGTCAGTCCTTATCAAGGTACTCATGCCCGGTCGCAAATGGCGCCGGACATACATCGAGCCGAAAACGGCCCGACTTCAACAAATCAACGGGCACGTCCTTATGCCCATGCAGCAGGTACTAGCCCGGAACGCGACGGATCTTGGCACCCAGCATCTGCAGTTTTTCTTCGATGCACTCGTAGCCACGGTCTATGTGGTAGATGCGGTCGATCAGGGTGTCGCCGTCGGCGATCAGGGCCGAAATCACCAGGCTGGCCGAGGCACGCAGGTCGGTCGCCATCACTGGCGCGCCCTTGAGTTTTTCGGTGCCGGTGACGATCGCGGTGTTGCCCTCGACCTGGATCTTGGCGCCCATGCGGTGCAGCTCATAGACGTGCATGAAGCGGTTTTCGAAGATCGTCTCGATCACAGCACCGGTGCCTTCGGCAATGGCGTTGAGGGAGATGAACTGGGCCTGCATGTCGGTCGGGAACGCCGGGTACGGAGCGGTCCGCACGTTGACGGCTTTCGGCCGCTTGCCGTGCATGTTCAGCTCGATCCAGTCTTCGCCGCAGGTGATTTCGGCACCGGACTCACGGAGTTTTTCCAGAACGGCTTCGAGGATGGTCGGATCGGTGTCCTTGACCTTCACGCGGCCGCCGGTCACGGCAGCGGCAACCAGGTAGGTACCGGTTTCGATACGGTCCGGCATCACCTTGTAAGTGGTGGTGTGCAGACGCTCGACGCCGTCGATGGTGATGGTGTCGGTGCCAGCGCCGGAAACCTTGGCACCCATGGCGTTCAGGAAGTTCGCCAGGTCGACCACTTCAGGCTCGCGCGCGGCGTTAGCCAGGACGCTGCGGCCTTTGGCCAGCGCTGCGGCCATCATGATGTTTTCGGTACCGGTCACACTGACGGTATCGAAGAAGAAGTGCGCACCGCGCAGGCCGCCTTCAGGCGCCTTGGCCTTGATGTAGCCGCCTTCAACGTCGATGACTGCACCCATGGCTTCCAGGCCACGGATGTGCAGGTCAACCGGACGCGAACCGATGGCGCAACCGCCAGGCAAGGCGACTTCGGCTTCACCGAAACGGGCAACCATCGGGCCCAGCACCAGGATCGACGCACGCATGGTTTTAACCAGTTCGTACGGTGCGACCAGGGTCTTGATGGTGCGCGGGTCGATTTCGACGGAGAGTTTTTCGTCGATCACAGGCTCGATGCCCATGCGGCCGAACAGCTCGATCATGGTGGTGATGTCGTGCAGGTGCGGCAGGTTGGCCACGGTCACCGGGCCATCGCACAGCAAAGTGGCCGCCAGGATCGGCAGGGCAGAGTTCTTTGCCCCGGAGATGCGGATTTCGCCATCAAGACGAACGCCACCGGTAATAATCAATTTATCCATAAGAATCTCGACGCCCTTGGGCTCAGGTGCGCTCGGCCCAGGCCGTGCTGCTGAAAAATTTCATAGTCACCGCGTGGATGCTGCCATCAGCGATCCATGGGTTCAAATGGGCATAGATGCTCTGCTGACGCTTCACCGGGCTCAATGCCGCCAGTTCATCGCTAATCACGTTCAGCTGGAAATTGCAGCCTTCGCCCTCAACTTCTATCTGAGTTCCGGGCAGCTTTCCTTCAAGGAAGCTCTTCACTTCTACGGCCTGCATGCTCAACCTCATTCGGCGCCCTGTGCGCGCGGGTCGGACATCATACAAAAAAGCCCCGCGCCTGCGAACCCCGCCAAACAGGACTCGGACGGGGGGCTTCTTTATAGATGCGTGTCAGGGGTGCGCCAACAGCTCGGTCAGCTCGCTGACCTGAGCAATTTCACGCATGTCATCCGGCATTCCGCTGATGCTCAGGGCCTTGCCGGCCGCCTGCGCATCGCGGATAAAGCACAGCAGCAACGACAAACCGACACTGCTGGACTTGGTCACCGCCGAGCAATCGACCACCAGCGCCGCAGCCTTGCTGGCCTTGATCAGCGCCTTGCCCTGCTCGCGCAGGCCAGGGCCGGTGCGGTAATCCAGCACACCACTGAGTCGCAGCTCGCCCGCTTCGTCCATCTGGACTGCCGACTCACTCATTGGGCTGACTGCCCTGGCTTCTTGTCGGTGGCTTCCTTGGCCTTGGCAACTTCCCCGGCCCAACCATTGATGGTCTTGTCCAGGTCGTTGCCATTGCGTTGCATCGCATCGGCGAACTGATCGCGGAACAGCTTGCCGATGTTGATGCCATTGATGATGACGTTACGCAGTTTCCACTCGCCGTTGATTTTTTCCAGCGTGTAGGACACTGGATAGATCGCACCGCTGCTGCCCTTGACGGTCATGCCAACGGTGGTACGGTCGCCCGACTCGTCTTTGGCCGGATCAACGGTGATGCCCTGGTTGTTATACTCCAGCAAGGCATTGCCATAGAACTGGAACAGACCCTTCTTGAAGTTTTCTTCGAAGGTCTTCATCTGCGCCGGGGATGCTTTCTTCGAGTATTTGACCGTCATGATGCTCTTGGAAATGCCCTCGGCATCCACGACCGGCCCGACGATGGTGTTCAGCGCCGCATAAAAGTCTTGCGGATCCTGCTTGTACTTTTCTTTGTTGGCCGCCAGATCGGCCAGCATCCGATTAGTGGTGTCCTGTACCAGATCGTGCGCGGAAGGCGCCGCCACGGCGTGGGACACCAACGGAAACACCGCGAGTATTACCAACAGGCCACGTCGCAAGGTAGAGATCATTTAACAGTTCCTCATTTAGCTTCTTTGCTAACGGTATTGAGCAGGAATTTACCGATCAGGTCTTCGAGCACCAGCGATGACTGCGTGTCATGGATGGTTCCACCATCCTTGAGCAGGGTATCTTCCCCGCCCACGCTGATACCGATGTACTTTTCGCCCAACAGGCCAGCGGTCAGGATAGATGCAGTAGAGTCCGCCGGAAGATTATCGATGCGTTTTTCCAACTGCATGGTCACCCGACCAGTAAAACTGTCGCGATCCAGATCGATGGCCGTGACCTTGCCGATGGTCACACCGGCCATGGTCACTTTAGCTCTGACCGTCAAACCGGCGATATTGTCGAAGTAGGCGTAAAGTTTATATGTATCGGTGCTCGGACTCGGGGACAGGCCACTGACCCGCAACGCCAACAAGAGCAAAGCCAGGATGCCAGCCAGCAAGAAAAGGCCGACACCGATTTCCAGGGTGCGGTTTTGCATCAGAAATCTCCAAACATCAAGGCGGTCAGAATAAAGTCCAGGCCGAGTACTGCCAACGAGGCATATACAACGGTCTTGGTAGTGGCACGACTGATCCCCTCGGAAGTGGGTTCGCAGTCATAGCCTTGGAATACGGCGATCCAGGTCACGACAAAGGCAAAGACGATACTTTTGATGATCCCGTTGAGCACATCGTCGGTGAACGTCACGCTGTTCTGCATGTTCGACCAGTAGGAACCTTCATAGACTCCCAGCCAGTCGACAGCTACCCACGAGCCGCCCCAGATACCCACCACGCTGAAAATCATCGCCAGCACCGGCAGGGAAATGAAACCGGCCCACAAGCGTGGCGCGATGATGTACTTGAGCGGGTCAACCCCGATCATTTCCAGGCTGGACAACTGCTCGGTGGACTTCATGTTGCCGATTTCGGCGGTCAACGCCGAACCTGCGCGCCCGGCGAACAGCAAGGCAGTCACCACCGGCCCCAGTTCACGCAGCAGCGTCAGGGCAACCATCTGCCCGACAGCCTGCTCCGAACCATAGCTGGAAAGAATGTTGAAGCCCTGCAGCGCCAGCACCATGCCGATGAACACCCCGGAGACCACAATGATCACCAGGGACATCACGCCCACCGAATGCAGCTGCTTGACCAGCAGCCCAAAGGCGCCACCGATACCGCCCCGGCCGAGCAAGGCATGGAACAGGAACAAGCTCGAACGCCCGAACACCGCCAGCGCATCGATGCCGGCCTGGCCGAAGCGGCGAACGCGTTCTATCAATGAAATTCTGCGCATCAGCGCTTCCCCAGAAGATCTGCGCGGTAATCCGTCGCTGGAAAGTGGTACGGGACCGGGCCGTCGGGTTCGCCGGTCATGAACTGACGAATGCGCGGTTCATCCGAGTTCATCAACTCGTCCGGCGTCCCCTCCCCCAGCACCTGACCATCGCCCACCACATAAATGTAATCGGCAATGCTCGCGGTCTCGGCCAGGTCATGGGACACCACGATGCTGGTGATGCCCAGCGCATCGTTGAGCAAACGAATCAGGCGCACCAGAACGCCCATTGCGATGGGGTCCTGGCCGACAAAGGGCTCGTCGTACATGAGGATCTGTGGATCGAGCGCAATCGCCCGGGCCAGCGCAACACGGCGTTTCATGCCGCCGGAAAGCTCGTCGGGCATCAGGTCGATGGCACCGCGCAAGCCCACAGCCTGCAGCTTGAGCAGGACGATGTCGCGGATCATTTCATCCGGCAGTTGCGTATGGACCCGCAACGGAAAGGCGACGTTCTCGAAGACATCGAGGTCGGTGAACAGTGCGCCGCTCTGAAACAGCACGCCCATATGCTTGCGCGCATCGAACAGGTCGCTGCGCGACAGTTTTGGCAGATTCTGACCGTTGACCCAGACTTCGCCCCTGGTAGGCCGCAACTGGGCACCCATCAGACGCAAAAGCGTGGTCTTGCCACACCCGGAAGGCCCCATGATGCCGGTGACCTTGCCGCGCGGGATACGGATATCGACATTATTGAAAATGCTGCGCGCACCGCGCTTGAAGGACAGTCCCTTCAGCTCGACCGCGTAGGCGTTATCGGCACTCATCTAAACTCCTTGCGATGCAGCCTCTCACTCGGACGCCTGGCTTCCTGACGAAAGCACATACCTCCCGGGCAGGCCGAACTGGCGGCGAACTATATCACTGCAAAGGCTGCGCGCCCAAGGCCAAAGCCGGGGCAAGTTCAACTGCATGACGGGTTGAAAGCGCCATTTAGAAGGTTTCCCGCAACAGGTAATGACAATGCGCGACGAACTTGCGTGAGGGATTCGATCATTACCGTTATAATCGCCGACTTTTCATCAGGCTATACGATTTCTGACATGAGCCAATCCAGCGACCTGATTCAATCAGCACAACGCACCATCCGCCTCGAGGTAGAAGCCGTGCAAGGCCTGCTGCCCCATATCGATGCTGATTTCGTACGCGCTTGCGAGATGATTCTGGCCAGCAAGGGCCGCGTGGTCGTGGTCGGCATGGGCAAGTCGGGGCACATCGGCAACAAGATTGCCGCGACCCTGGCCAGCACCGGCACCACGGCATTTTTTGTGCACCCGGCTGAAGCCAGCCACGGCGACATGGGCATGATTACCCGCGACGACATCATTCTGGCGCTCTCGAATTCCGGCTCCACCAATGAAATCGTGACCCTGCTGCCGCTGATCAAGCGCCTGGGCATTCAATTGATCAGCATGACCGGCAATCCTGACTCCGCGCTGGCCAAGGCCGCCGAGGTCAACCTGAATGTTCACGTCGAGCACGAAGCCTGCCCGCTGAACCTGGCACCAACCTCGTCGACCACCGCCGCCCTGGTCATGGGCGACGCCCTGGCAGTCGCGCTGCTGGAAGCCCGTGGCTTTACCGCCGAAGACTTCGCCTTTTCCCATCCCGGTGGTGCCCTGGGCCGACGCCTGCTGCTGAAAGTGGAAGATGTCATGCACGCAGGCCAGGAACTGCCGCAGGTCCAGCGCGGCACCCTGCTCAAGGATGCCCTGATGGAAATGACCCGCAAGGGCCTGGGCATGACCGTCATTCTGGAAGCCGACGGCAAACTGGCCGGAATCTTCACCGACGGCGATTTGCGCCGCACACTGGACCGCAGTATCGACATCCACAACGCCATCATCGACCAGGTCATGACGGCCCATGGCAAGACCGCGCGCGCCGAGATGCTCGCCGCCGAAGCGCTGAAAATCATGGAAGACCATAAAATCAACGCATTGGTCGTGGTCGACAGCGAAGACCGCCCGGTCGGCGCCCTGAACATGCACGACTTGCTGCGTGCAGGAGTAATGTAATGAGTGCGGACCTGCTGCAACGCGGTAAACAGATCAAACTGGCGGTGTTCGATGTCGATGGCGTGCTGACCGACGGGCGCCTGTACTTCCTCGAAGACGGCAGCGAATTCAAGACGTTCAACACACTCGACGGCCAGGGCATCAAGATGCTGATGGCCGCCGGCGTGCAGACCGCCATCATCAGTGGCCGCAAGACTCCGGTGGTCGAGCGACGAGCCAAAAACCTCGGCATCCCGCATCTCTATCAGGGTCGTGAGGATAAACTGGTGGTACTCGACGAACTGCTGGCCCAACTCAACCTGAGCTATGAACAGGTGGCCTACCTCGGCGATGACCTGCCGGACCTGCCGGTGATTCGCCGCGTCGGCCTGGGCATGGCGGTGGCCAATGCCGCCAGCTTCGTGCGTGAACACGCTCACGGCATCACCGTCGCCCGTGGTGGTGAAGGTGCCGCTCGCGAATTCTGCGAACTGATCCTGCGCGCCCAGGACCGCCTCGATGCGGCCAATGCGGCGTACCTGTGAGCCCACTATGCTGAGCAAAAAGTTTCGCAACACCCTGATGTACAGTTGCATCGCGGCGATATTCGCCGCGGCTGGCTACTGGAACATCAGCCCGGAACGCTTCCTCGACAAGCCGGTAACGCCGGTCGATGAAAGCGCGATCGACTATTACGCCATCAACGCCCACAGCGTGCAGTACCTGCCGGACGGCAAGCTGCAATATGATCTGGTGTCCGACAAGGTCGAGCACCTGAAAGCGACCGAGGTGACATTGCTGACCAACCCCGACCTGAATGTGTTCCGCGGCACTGAATTTCCGTGGCACGTCCAGAGCCTGCACGGCGAGGTCAACCCTGATGGCACACAGGTCGAACTGATCGATGACGTGCGCATCACGCGCTTCGACGAGAAAAACCGTAAAACCCTGATCACCAGCACCCGCATGACCGTGTTCCCGCAGCAGCAATATGCGCAGACAGAGCAAGACGTTAGAATCGACGGCGCTGGCGGTGTATCGACTGGCAAGGGAATGAAGGCGTATTTGAAAGAAAGCAGGATACACCTGCTATCGAACGTAAGAGGACAGTATGAGGCTCGTTAAAACCCTCCCGATTTTGCTCAGTCTGGGCGCAGCACTGGGAAGCGTGAGCGCCTGGGCTCTGCCGGAAGATCAACAGCAGCCTATCCGCATTCAGGCCGACGATGCCCAACTGGACGACAAGCAAGGTATTGCCATCTATACCGGTGACGTGATCATTACCCAAGGTACGATGAAGGTTACCGGCAACAAGGTGACCATGACCCGCACCCCGAATGGCGACATCGACGTGGTTACCTCGGTGGGCAACCTGGCCTACTTCGAGCAACTGCAAACGGCGGGCGACACCAAACCCGTCCAGGGCTGGGGTGTGACCATCCAGTACCACGCAACGCAAAATCGCGTTGTGCTGATCGACAAGGCCAAAGTCATCGACAAGGACAACAACACCACCCAAGGTGAGAAAATCGTCTACGACACCGAGAAGAAGCTGGCCAGCGCCGGTCGCGCCACCGGCAGCAAGGTGACCGAGTCGCGTCCGCGTATCGACATGGTGATCCAGCCGAAGAAGAAAACCGACGAGAAAAAGGCCCAGTAATGGCAACTCTGAAAGCTCAGCATCTGGCCAAGAGCTACAAGAGCCGCCAGGTCGTGCGCGACGTCAGCCTGTCCATCGACAGCGGTCAGATCGTCGGCCTGCTTGGCCCGAACGGCGCCGGCAAGACCACCTGCTTCTACATGATCGTCGGTCTGGTGCAGGCCGACCAGGGCCGCGTCCTGATCGATGACCTGGACATCAGCCACCAGCCGATGCACGGCCGCGCAAAGGCTGGTATCGGCTACCTGCCGCAAGAAGCATCGATCTTCCGCAAACTGTCGGTGGCCGACAACATCATGGCCATCCTCGAGACCCGCAAGGAACTCGACAAGGCCGGTCGGCGCAAGGAACTGGAAAGCCTGCTGCAGGAATTCCACATCAGCCACATCCGCGACAACCTCGGCATGAGCCTGTCTGGTGGTGAGCGCCGTCGCGTGGAAATCTCCCGAGCCCTGGCCACCAACCCGAAATTCATCCTCCTCGACGAACCCTTCGCCGGCGTGGACCCGATTTCGGTCGGGGACATCAAGCAGATCATTCACCACCTCAAGGCCAAAGGCATTGGCGTGCTGATCACCGACCACAACGTTCGTGAAACCCTGGATATCTGCGAAACCGCCTACATCGTCAACGACGGCCAATTGATCGCCGAAGGCGACGCTGAAACCATCCTGGCCAACGACCTGGTGAAGGAAGTGTACCTGGGCCACGAATTCCGCCTGTAAGACACCGAGGTGCGAGACTGGTCGACGAGCGCTTGTCTCGATAAAAAACAACTCTTTTTTATTGTTACAGTGCTCTAGGCAAACACGACGCCTCAAAGATGTTCAAGAGTCGGCCGGAGCAACCTGTCAACAAAACATTGCAGCTTTTTATTGTTACAGTGCTCTAGGCAAACACTACAGTTTCAGGCATATAATTTGCTTATGTTTGGCGCCCCGGCGCCCTGTAGTGGATGGCGCGTGTGCGCCGGCGAATAAGGTGTTAAGCCCCTGCCATGAAACCATCGCTAGTCTTGAGAATGGGCCAGCAGCTGACGATGACACCGCAGCTGCAACAGGCTATCCGCCTGCTCCAATTGTCGACCCTGGACCTGCAACAGGAAATCCAGGAGGCCCTGGAGTCCAATCCGATGCTCGAACGCCAGGAAGAAGGCGACGACTTCGATAACACCGACCCCTTGGCCGACAACGCCGAACAGAAGCCCAACACCGACATCCAGGAACCCTCCTACCAGGAAACCGCCCCGACGGTTGATAACCTCGATGAGGGTGACTGGAACGAGCGCATCCCCAACGAACTCCCCGTCGACACCGCGTGGGAAGACGTTTACCAGACCAGCGCCAGCAGCCTGCCCAGCAATGACGACGACGAGTGGGACTTCACCACCCGTACCTCGGCCGGCGAAAGCTTGCAAAGCCACTTGCTGTGGCAACTGAACCTGGCCCCGATGTCCGACACCGATCGCCTGATCGCCGTGACCCTGATCGACTGCATCAACAATCAGGGCTACCTGGACGAAACCCTCGAGGAAATCCTCGACGCCTTCGATCCGGAACTGGACATCGAACTGGACGAAATCGAAGCGGTCCTGCATCGCATCCAGCAATTCGAGCCCGCCGGCATCGGCGCCCGCAACCTGGGCGAATGCCTGCTGCTGCAATTGCGCCAGCTACCCGCCAAGACCCCTTGGCTGGCTGAGGCCAAGCGCCTGGTCACCGATTACATCGACTTGCTTGGCAGCCGCGACTATAGCCAACTGATGCGCCGCATGAAGCTCAAGGAAGATGAACTACGCCAGGTCATCGAGCTGGTCCAGAGCCTTAACCCGCGCCCGGGTTCGCAGATCGAGTCCACCGAAGCCGAGTATGTCGTTCCTGACGTTATCGTGCGCAAGGACAACGAGCGCTGGCTGGTGGAGCTGAATCAGGAGTCGGTGCCACGGCTGCGGGTCAACGCCCAGTACGCCGGTTTCGTGCGCCGCGCCGACACCAGCGCCGACAACACGTTCATGCGCAATCAGTTGCAGGAGGCCCGCTGGTTCATCAAGAGCCTGCAAAGCCGCAATGAAACCCTTATGAAGGTTGCCACCCAGATCGTCGAGCATCAGCGTGGTTTCCTCGAATATGGCGACGAAGCCATGAAGCCGTTGGTCCTGCATGACATCGCCGAAGCGGTCGGCATGCATGAGTCGACGATTTCACGGGTGACCACCCAGAAGTTCATGCACACCCCCCGGGGCATTTATGAACTGAAGTACTTTTTCTCCAGTCACGTCAGCACCTCCGAAGGCGGCGAATGCTCGTCCACGGCGATCCGCGCGATCATCAAAAAACTGGTTGCCGCGGAAAATCAGAAAAAGCCATTGAGTGACAGCAAGATCGCTGGTTTACTGGAGGCACAAGGCATTCAGGTGGCTCGCCGCACCGTCGCCAAGTACCGCGAATCCCTCGGGATCGCGCCTTCGAGCGAACGCAAGCGGTTGATGTAGAGCCACGCCACAGCGTTCCAGTGGCAGGCATTTCTGCCTGCCGCTTTATGCACTGGCAACGAAGGAGAAGCTGTATGCAAGTCAACATCAGTGGACACCAACTGGAAGTGACCGAACCTCTTCGCACCTACATCGGCGAAAAACTCGAACGATTGGAGCGACATTTCGACAAGATCACTAATGTGCAGGTCACGATGACCGTCGAAAAACTGAAGCAGAAAATCGAAGCCACGCTGCATATTCCCGGGAATGAAGTGGTCGCCAACGCGGAACATACCGATATGTACGCCGCGATCGACGCACTCACCGACAAGCTGGATAAACAACTCAAAAAGCATAAGGAAAAGACCCAGAGCCTCCTCCAGGGTGCAACCGGTCGTTAACACTCCCAACCCATGATCCGACTTGAAAGTATCCTGACCCCCGGCCGTTCCCTGGTGAACGTGCCGGGCGGCAGTAAAAAGAAAGCCCTCGAGGAAATTGCCAATCTGATCGCCCGCGAAGTGCCGGCCCTGGAGATGCAAGATGTCTTCGAGGCACTGATTGCCCGTGAAAAACTCGGCTCCACCGGTTTTGGCAACGGCATCGCTATTCCACACTGCCGTCTCAAGGGCTGTGTTTCACCCATCAGTGCATTGATGCACCTGGACGCCCCTATCGACTTCGACGCCATCGACGGCGCGCCGGTTGACTTGCTGTTCGTATTGCTGGTCCCGGAAGCCGCCACCGATGCGCACCTTGAGCTGCTGCGACAAATCGCCAGCATGCTCGACCGCAAGGAAGTTCGCGAAAAACTGCGTAATGCTGCAAGCAACGAAGCCCTGTATCAGGTTGTCCTGGACGAGCAAAACGGTCAGTAATCATGCGCTTGATCATCGTCAGTGGCCGTTCCGGCTCAGGTAAAAGTACCGCCCTCGACGTTCTTGAGGACAACGGCTACTACTGCATCGACAACCTGCCTGCCGGTCTGCTGCCGGAACTGGCCGAACGAGCCTTGATTCATACCGAGCTGCTACAGCCGCTGGTCGCCGTTTCCATTGATGCGCGCAACCTGCCCAGCCACCTGTCACGCTTCCCCGATCTGCTCGAAGAAGTCCGCAACCGCCACATCCAGTGCGATGTGCTGTACCTGGATGCCGACGAAGAAACCTTGCTCAAGCGCTTCTCGGAAACCCGCCGTCGTCACCCCCTGACCAACGCCAACCGCTCGCTGGCCGAAGCCATCAGCGTCGAGAGCGACCTGCTCGGGCCGATTGCCGACCTCGCCGATCTCAAGATCAACACCACCAGCCTGAACCTGTACCAGCTGCGCGACGCCATCAAACTGCGTCTGTTGAATCAGCCCGAGCCGGGCACTGCGTTCCTGGTGGAATCCTTCGGGTTCAAGCGTGGCATGCCGGTGGACGCCGACTTGGTGTTCGATGTGCGTTGCCTGCCCAACCCTTACTGGAAACCGGAATTGCGCGAGCAGTCCGGGCTCGATCAACCGGTTGCCGAATACCTGGCGGCACAGCCGGATGTCGAAGAGATGTTCCAGGACATTTCCACATACCTGCTAAAGTGGCTGCCTCGTTTTGCCGCCAGCAACCGCGCCTATGTCACCATTGCCATTGGCTGCACTGGCGGACATCACCGCTCCGTCTACCTGACCGAGCGTCTGGGGCAGGCGCTGCAAAAATCCCTGAAGAACGTCCAGGTTCGCCACCGCGACCTCAGCTAAAGGATTCACATCGCGATGCCTGCTCTGGAAATCGAAATCATCAACAAGCTGGGCCTGCATGCCCGTGCTTCTGCAAAATTCGTCGGGGTCGCCGGCCAGTTCAAGGACTGCACGATCAGGGTAGGACGCACACCTGAATCCACAGTAGATGGCAAAAGCATCATGGCCATGATGATGCTCGCTGCCGGTAAGGGCACCAAAATCCATCTGAGCACGGAAGGCGAGCAGGAAAAGGAAGCGATGGACGCGCTGGTAGCCTTGATCAATAACTACTTCGACGAAGGCGAATAAACATCAAAAGAAAGGCGCGCCACCCATTGGGTGGCGCGCCTTTTTTATGCAACGGTCTGAGCTTAGCTACCCGCCACCGTCATCCGCTCGATCAACACCGAACCAGTGCGAATGTTGCTGCGCAGTTCCAGGTCGTTACCCACGGCAACGATCTGTTTGAACATATCGCGCATGTTGCCGGCGATGGTCACTTCCTGGACCGCGAACTGGATTTCGCCGTTCTCGACCCAGTAACCCGCCGCGCCCCGGGAATAATCGCCGGTGACCATGTTCAGCCCCTGGCCCATCAACTCGGTGACCAACAGTCCGCGTCCCATGCGCCGCAGCAAGGCCGCCTGGTCTTCATCACCATGGGTGACGAACAGGTTGTGCACGCCGCCGGCGTTGGCCGTACTTGGCATGCCGAGCTTGCGGCCGGAGTAGGTACCGAGGATGTACGACACCAACTCGCCTTTTTCGACGAACGGTTTGGCGTAGGTTGCCAGGCCATCGCCATCGAACGCCGCGCTGCCCAAGGCTCGCATCAAGTGCGGACGTTCGTCGATGGTCAGCCACTCCGGAAACAGCTTCTGGCCGAGAGTGCCCTCAAGGAACGAAGACTTGCGATACAGGCTGCCGCCGGAAATCGCCGACAGGAAACTGCCAAACAGGCCCCCGGCCAACTCTGCGGAAAACAGCACCGGCACCTCACAAGTCGGCACCGGACGCGCTCCCAGACGGCTCGCCGCCCGTTGCGCGGCACGCTGGCCGATGCTGACCGGATCGGCCAGCAGATTGCCCTGGCGGTTCACGTCGTACCAGTAATCGCGCTGCATCTGGCCGTCCGCTTCGGCGATCATCACGCAGCTCAAGCTGTGACGAGTCGATGCGTAACCACCGATAAACCCGTGGCTGTTGCCATAAACGCGGCAACCCTGATGGGTACTGAGAGTGGTGCCGTCAGCGTTCTTGATCCGGCTGTCGGCAGCAAACGCCGCGGCTTCACAGGCCAAGGCCTGTTCGATGGCTTGTTCCGGAGTGATGTCCCATTGGTGGAACAGGTCGAAATCCTGAATATCCCGCGCCATCAGCGCGGCATCCGCCAGGCCCGAGGCTTCGTCTTCCGAAGTGTGTTTGGCGATGGCCAGTGCCGCGGCGACGGTTTCGCGAATCGCTTCCGGACCACTGGCCGATGTGCTGGCCGAGCCTTTGCGCTGACCGACGTACAAGGTGATGCCAAAACCCTGATCGCGGTTGAATTCTACCGTTTCGACTTCACGCTGACGCACCGTGGTCGACAAGCCCTGCTCCAGTGACACCGCCACTTCACAGGCGCTGGCGCCCTGGCGCCTGGCTTCAGCGATGATCTGCTCGACTTGTTCCTGCAGTGCCGGCAACGCTTGTGGGCCGACGCTTTCAACTGCACTCATGCTGTTCTCCACTCAAATTCTGCTTTCGGTAACGGTCATCGAGCGACCGGGCCGGACAAGCGGCCCCCGACTGGTTATCATGGCGGCGTTTCTTTGCGGACGGCCACCATGGTTGATTCTTACGACGACTCCCTCGATACGGGAGAAAAAAGCAAATCCCAGGTTAAACGCGAGCTGCATGCTCTGGTTGACCTTGGCGAGCGCCTTACAACACTCAAGCCTGACTTGCTGGCAAAACTGCCCTTGACCGACGGAATGCGTCGGGCTCTGGCCGATGCGCCCAAGCACACCGCGAACATCGCGCGTAAACGGCACCTTCAGTTCATCGGCAAACTGATGCGCGATCAGGACACTACCGCCATTCTGGTTCTGCTCGATCAACTCGATGCCTCCACCCGTCAATACAACGAACGCTTCCATAACCTGGAGCGCTGGCGCGATCGTCTGATCGCGGGCGACGATGCCGTTCTGGAGAAATTCGTCGTCGACTACCCGGACGCGGACCGCCAGCAATTGCGTTCCCTGATCCGTCAGGCCCAGCATGAGGTTGCGCAAAACAAGCCTCCTGCTTCCAGCCGTAAAATCTTCAAGTACATCCGTGAGCTGGACGAGACTCAACGCGGTCTGCGTTAATTCTCCGAAGCTCTTGTAGGAGCTGCCGAAGGCTGCGATCTTTTGATCATTAAAAAAGGCAAAGATCGCAGCCTTCGGCAGCTCCTACAGGAGATGTCCCTATCCTTATGCGCCCGTGCCACCCACGGTGATCGCATCAATCTTCAGCGTTGGCTGGCCGACACCCACCGGCACCGATTGCCCATCCTTGCCACACGTGCCCACACCGCTGTCCAGCGACAGGTCATTACCGACCATCGACACCTTGCTCATGGCTTCCGGCCCGTTGCCGATCAGGGTCGCGCCCTTGACCGGAGCGGTGATCTTGCCGTCCTCGATCAGGTACGCCTCGCTGGTGGAGAACACGAACTTGCCGCTGGTGATGTCCACCTGACCACCACCCAGGTTGGCGCAGTAGATGCCGCGCTTCACCGAGGCGATGATTTCCGCCGGGTCGCTTTCGCCGGCGAGCATGTAGGTGTTGGTCATGCGCGGCATCGGCAGGTGCGCGTAGGATTCGCGACGGCCGTTACCGGTACGCGCCACGCCCATCAGGCGCGCGTTGAGCTTGTCCTGCATGTAGCCTTTGAGTACGCCGTTTTCGATCAGCGTGGTGCACTCGGTCGGCGTGCCTTCGTCGTCGACGCTCAACGAGCCGCGGCGACCGGCCAGGGTGCCGTCATCGACAATGGTGCACAGCTTCGATGCGACCATCTCGCCCATGCGCCCGCTATAAGCTGAGCTGCCCTTGCGGTTGAAGTCGCCTTCCAGGCCATGACCGACGGCTTCATGCAGCAGCACACCCGACCAGCCGGAACCGAGCACCACCGGCAAGGTACCGGCCGGTGCCGGGATGGCTTCAAGGTTGACCAGTGCCTGACGCAACGCTTCACGGGCATAGCCCATGGCGCGGTCTTCGCCAAGAAAATAACGGTAATCGGTCCGCCCGCCACCGCCATGACCGCCGCGCTCGCGGCGACCGTTCTGCTCGACGATCACGCTGACGTTGAAGCGCACCAACGGCCGCACATCCGCCGCCAGACCGCCATCGGTGGAAGCCACCAGAATCCGCTCCCAGACACCGGCCATGCTCACGGTGACTTGCTGGATGCGTGGGTCGAGGGCGCGGGTCGCGGCGTCGACTCGCTTGAGCAAATCGACTTTCTCGGCACGGGTCAGCACTTCCAGGGGATTGTCCGGCGCATACAACTGCGCGACGTCCTGGCTGGTGAATGCCTGTACGGTGCCGTGCTGCCCGGCCCGGGAAATCGAACGGGCGGCACGCGCCGCCGCGCCCAGGGCTTCAAGAGTAATAGCATTGCTATAGGCAAAACCGGTTTTTTCACCCGATTGCGCGCGCACGCCGACACCCTGGTCAAGGTTGAAGCTGCCTTCCTTGACGATGCCGTCTTCCAGCGCCCAGGACTCGGAGATCTGCCCCTGGAAATACAGGTCGGCGGCATCGATGCCTGGCCCGGCCAAGTCGCCGAGCACGCCTTGCAGGCTCTCGATCGTGACGCCACCGGGCGCCAGCAGGTGTTCACTGACTGAGGACAACAACTCGCTCATATGCTTTACGCCTTAAATTCGTCGTTCTGATGCAGGTCGCTGGGCGCCCTGCGAGAAAAATCGCCGGTGACTGGACACCGGCATCCGCGCCCGGATGGACGCCTGTTCATTGCTGTCGCGTTCGGCCAGCAGCACGGCCTCGCCTTGATCCTGTTGCGCCAGTACCCGGCCCCATGGGTCGATGATGGCGGCATGGCCAAAGGTTTCCCGCGGCCCCGGATGCGTCCCGCCCTGGGCCGCGGCGAGCACATAACATTGCGTCTCGATGGCTCGCGCACGTATCAGCACATCCCAATGCGCCGCGCCGGTCACCGCGGTGAAGGCCGAAGGGGCGGTAATCAGTTCCGCGCCGGCCGCGCGCAATTCGCTGTACAGCTCGGGAAAGCGCAGGTCATAGCAGACCGTCAGGCCAACCCGGCCGACCGGTGTGTCCGCCACAACCACTCCGTTGCCATAAGCATAGTCATCGGATTCACGATAACGGCCACGATTGTCCGCCACGTCCACATCGAACAGGTGCAGCTTGTCGTAGCGCGCCACCGTATCGCCCTGGTCATCGACCAGCAATGAACAGGCATGGGCTTTCGCCGTCGGCTGATCCACCGGCGGCAACGGCAACGTGCCGGCCACAATCCATAACTTGAGGTCGCGTGCGGTCTGTTTCAACCAGGGCAGGATCGGGCCTTCGCCCAAGGCTTCGGCGCGCCCGATGTCGGCAACGTCGCGCCGGCCCATGGCGGCGAAGTTTTCCGGCAATACCGCGAGCTTCGCGCCACCGGCGGCCGCTTGCTCGAGCAGTCGACGGGCCTGGGCCAGATTAGCCAGCACATCGCTCTGGCTGACCATTTGAATCACCGCTACAGACATGGCCCTTTCCTTGATTGAAATCAACGCATAACCGTAGGAGCCGCCGCAGGCTGCGATCTTTTGATTTTGCTTCTGAAAAACAAGATCAAAAGATCGCAGCCTGCGGCAGCTCCTACAGGGGAGTTACGGCCATGCTACTCCATAGGTCCGAAGGATGGCTTTTCAAAAAGCCTTGTCGAAGGTGATTTTCGGTTCTTTCCACGGCCCTTGGACCGTGTACTTCACACTGGCGAAACGGGAGACCCGGTCACCGATCAGCTTGTCGATCAGGAATAGCGCTCCGCCGACCGCGGGTGCACCGACGATCAGTGCGGCAATCGGCAGGTTATTGGTCACCGGCAAGGTTACCATCAGTTTCGCATCGATCTGATCGGCCACCATGTTCAGGGTGCCGTCGAGTTCGATGGTGCTCGACGGGCCGGTCAGCCGGATCGGCTCACGGGTGACATACACCCCATTGGTCCCAACCAGCAGCCCCTTGACCCGGTCATAACTCAGACCTTTGCCGAACAGGTCGGAGAAGTCCAGGCGCAGGCGCCGGCCGATGGAGTTGAAGTTGAGCAAACCAAATACCCGCAGCGCCTGGGCACTGCCTTCGACCTCGACGAACTGGCCCTGATTGAGCGTCGCATCGAGCGAGCCGGAGAATCGTTTGGTCGCCACCCAGGCCGGCGATCCGGGCCAGCGGCCATCGACATCCATATAAAAGTCCCGGCTGGTGACGCTTGGCGCAAAACCCCAGCCCTTGAGTACATCGGCGAGGTTCTTGCCGCTGATGCGTCCCTTGTACCAGCTGTTGCTGGCGCCAGGCGCGCCTTCCCAGCCACCGCTGCCCACCAACAGCATGCCCTTGAGGCCCAGGTCCAGCGAGTTGAACACGATGCCCTTGGCCGTCGGACGAATCTTCAGCGACCAGCCCCCCACCAGATCCTGGCCCTGGAATAACTGATTGATGGTGATGTCCATCGCAGGGATTATCGTCGGGTCCACCGACGCCAGCGGATCCGGCGAGTTTTCATCGGCCAGCACGGCCGGGTCCGGTGCGGGCAGGCGCACGGTTTGCAGATTGATCATGATCGGCGTGGCCTTCGAATCAGGAAGGTTCGCGCTGCCCTTGATCTGCTGGCTGTCGAGTTGCAGCGCCCAGGCGGAAGGTTTGCGCGCCAGCTGAATCGAGGCCTGATCGAGCGTGGTGCCGATACCGCTGAGCTTGCCCACCTTGAAATCCGCGCCGCTGAGCAATTGCTTGGCGCTGCCGCCGGGGTCCTGTCCGGCGTATTTATCCACCAGATCCTTCCACGGGCCAACGTCCAGCTCCGACAACACACCCTTTATCCGCAGGCCTTTGGTGCCAGGCAACACAGCCTCGCCACCACCGAGGAACAATTCCCCGCGACCGTCGGCGAAATTGCTGGCCGGGGCGGCAAACGTGAAACTCGCCAGGTCCGCGTAGTTGACCCAATAGCGCCGTTCGTCACCCTGCAAGGTCATACGGAACGTCGTGTCGCGCCCGGCATCGGCAGTCATGCCGAACGGCGCAGGCAAATCGACGGCCACGCCCTTGAGATTGGAATTGACCAGCAATTGGCTGTCGGCGCCATTCAGGGTCAGTTGCAGTTGATAAGGGATCACGCCACTCACCGGCAGAGGCTGGGTCACCTTCAGCCAGTCGGTCAGTTTCCTGACCTCGACCTGGCCCGACGCGGTCACCCGGGTATTAAGCTTACCCGGGCTGCCGTCGGCAAAAATCTGTGCGGTGACCGGCTTGTCGAACGCCCGTGCGCTGATGTTCTGCCCACTCAGGCCCTTGGCACTGTCGAAACGGAAATCACCTTTGAGTTGGGTCAGCTCCAGCACAGGTTCAGCCAGTTTCAAGCGTGCCTTGGCGGTCTTGAAATCGACGAGGATCTTCGGCTCCTCGCCTTTCGCCAGCGGAATATCCAGCTTCAAGTTGCCTTGCAGATCACCCTCGCCTTCCCACCCGGCAAAGGTTGCCCCGGTACCGATCGGCGCGTCCTGGAGGATTTTCAGGCCATCGCCCAAACCGCCGGTAAACCCGCCATCGAGGAACAAATGAACGTTCTGCCCGGCAGGCACATGGGGAATGTTGACGTAGATATCGCTGACCTGCGTGTCGAGCAACTGGCCCTTGCTGGCCAGAATCCGCACGCCGCTGTCTTCGACAAACACATCGCCGCTGACCTTGCTGACATGGGGCCAGCCCGGCTGGAAGGCCAGTTCGGCATCGTGAACCTTGAAGAACAGGCTGATGCTGCGATCGACGTCCGCGGCACCATGGCTGAGCGACCCTTGATACTGGAAGAAGCCTTGGTCCACCGCGCCCTTGAGAATCGCCGTGCGCAGCCATTCATCCAGCGCCGGGCTGAGGACTGCCGGCAAGTACTTGGCGGTGTAGCGACCGTCACCATCCACCATGCCGACCCGCAGGTCCATGTAGTCTTCCTGGGTGTGATCGAAGTGCAGGCGAATCAGGAAGTCGCCGGCGATCTTGCCTTCCTCGCCCAGCACCTTCAGGTACGGCGCGATCAGGGTGAAACCTTCTTTATCGAGCTTCCAGGTCAGCCGCGCATTGGCCTGAATGTACTGCCATGGCTTGGCGAAAATCGGGTCCAGATGCAGCATGAAATCCTTGCTGTCCATACGCAATTCGCCGCGCCCCAGGTCACCACTGATGCTGCCGCTGACATTTCGCGCCGCCGGCGCACCGTGATAGGCATCGAAGCCTACCTGGTCGAGGTTGGCGGCAAAGCCGAACTTGCTGTCGTCTGTGGCATTGGGGCGCAAGTCGACCAGCACGTTACGCAGGCTGCCCGTGACTTTGAGCCGCTCGACGACAGTGGCAAGACCTTCTGGCAACGGCGCCAGCGCGTTGAGCAGCGGGGTCAGCGGAGTGAGATCGACCCGGTCGGCTTGCAGGCGCCAGAGCTCTTCGGTTTTATCAGTGGCCGCGTTTTGCTTGAGTTGCAAATGCGTTTCCCAGCGGGTCTCGCCAAGGTTCATCGCCAGGGAATCGAAAGTCACTGACGCGCCTTCGGCACTGCGCTGGAAGTAGCCGTTCAGGGCCAGATTGTTGATCTGGATCTGCTTGCGCTCGGCGTAGGCACCCTTGAGTTGTGGTGCATTCAAACGGACCGCAGCACTTTGCAGGGCACCTTTGCCCCAGGTCAGCCAAAGCTCGCCGCCGGCTTTGATCTCAGAGAAACTCCACTCTTGGGTCACTCGCTCGGGCAACCACTTCGACCAGTCGCTTTGCGGCAGGCTCAGGTAAACCTCGGCTTCAGCGTCCCTCCATTGACTGGCTCGAATGCGGGTGCGCAGACTCATGGCCACGGGCTGGCCGTCGGGCAGGGTCAGGCGGGCGTCGAGTCGCTGCCGCGACGCCCCGGTTTTCAGATTCAGGCCGACATAAGTCAGGGTCAGCGGCGACTGCGCAAACGGCTGCAAGGTCACCTGGCTGTCGAGCACCGACAGTTGCTGGATCATCTGCATGCGATTGAGCAGCTGTTCCGGATCGGTTGGCTGGTCCTGCTGTACCGGCAAACCTTCCAGCGCCCATTGACCGTCGTTACCCTCCTTGACGCTGATCTTCAGGCCGCTGAGCTCCAGATGAGCGATGCGTACCTGACGTGCCAGCAGGCTGGCCCAAAGGTCCGGCACCGCGCGCACCTGATCCAGGTGCAAGGCATTGGCGCCCTCGCCGACCGTCACGTCGTGCGCCATCAGTATGGGGGCGAATCCACTCCAGTTGCCTTCGAGCTCGCCGATCTGCAACGGCATGCCCAAGGCATCGCTGGCTTTGGTTTCGATGTCGGCACGGTACTCGGCGACTAACGGCGTCAGCTCCCGGCCCAGGCTGACGTAGAGCGCCATCAACACCAAAACCAACGCGCACAGGCCCAGACCCCAGCGGGTCAGTGCGGCCAAAATGCGTGTCAGACGGTCCATGTCAGGTGGCCCCCATGGCAAAAGTTTTGCAAAAAGCTGAGGCCAGCCATTCTCGAACAATCAAAACGATACGCTTCAGAGCAGCACCACGTCGTATTGTTCCTGGGAATACATGGTTTCGACCTGAAAGCGGATGGTGCGCCCGATAAACCCCTCCAGTTCGGCGACGTTGCCCGACTCTTCGTCGAGCAGGCGGTCCACCACTTTCTGGTTTGCCAATACACGATAGCCTTCCGCCTGATAGGCGCGCGCTTCACGCAGGATTTCGCGGAAGATTTCGTAGCAAACGGTTTCCGGGGTTTTGAGCTTGCCGCGCCCCTGACAGGCGTTGCACGGCTCGCACAACACTTGTTCAAGGCTTTCGCGGGTGCGCTTGCGGGTCATCTGCACCAGGCCCAGTTCGGTGATACCGATGATGTTGGTTTTGGCGTGATCGCGCTCCAGTTGCTTTTCGAGCGTGCGCAACACCTGGCGCTGGTGTTCTTCATCTTCCATGTCGATGAAGTCGATGATGATGATTCCGCCAAGGTTGCGCAGGCGCAATTGACGAGCGATGGCTGTCGCGGCTTCGAGGTTGGTCTTGAAGATGGTTTCTTCGAGGTTGCGATGGCCGACGAACGCCCCGGTGTTGACGTCGATGGTGCTCATGGCTTCAGCCGGGTCGACCACCAGATAACCGCCGGACTTGAGCGGGACCTTGCGCTCGAGAGCCTTCTGGATTTCGTCTTCGACGCCATACAGGTCAAAAATCGGCCGCTCGCCCGGGTAATGCTCCAGACGGTCGGCAATCTCGGGCATCAATTCGGCGACGAATTGCGTGGTTTTCTGGAAGGTTTCCCGGGAGTCGATGCGGATCTTCTCGATTTTCGGGCTCACCAGATCACGCAGGGTGCGCAGCGCCAAACCGAGGTCTTCGTAGATCACGCTGGGCGCGCTGATGGTTTTGATCTGGGCGCTGATCTGGTCCCAAAGCCTTCGCAGGTAGCGGATGTCCATGAGGATTTCATCGGCGCCGGCGCCTTCGGCTGCCGTGCGCAGAATGAAACCGCCGGCTTCCTTGATCCCTTCCTTGGCCACGCAATCAGTGACCACTTGCTTGAGTCGCTCGCGCTCGGCCTCGTCTTCGATCTTCAGGGAAATGCCGACATGGGCCGTGCGTGGCATGTACACCAGGTAACGCGAAGGGATCGACAGCTGAGTGGTCAGGCGTGCGCCCTTGGAACCGATCGGGTCCTTGGTCACTTGCACCACCAGGCTCTGGCCTTCGTGCACCAGTGCACTGATGCTCTCGACCGCCGGACCTTCGCGCAGGGAAATTTCCGACGCATGAATGAATGCGGCACGATCCAGGCCGATATCGACGAATGCCGCCTGCATCCCCGGCAATACCCGCACGACTTTGCCTTTATAGATGTTGCCGACGATCCCGCGCTTTTGCGTACGCTCGACGTGGACCTCTTGCAGGACACCGTTTTCGACCACCGCCACGCGCGACTCCATCGGCGTGATGTTGATCAGGATCTCTTCACTCATGGCAGGGTCTCGTTCAGGCATGTTCACGATAATGGCCGCATCTGTTCAGGACGACGCTTAAAGCGCGTTCCCGGGTTGCCAACAGGGTATGCCGAAATGGCCGAGCAGTTCCGCGGTTTCGCAAAGCGGTAGTCCGACTACCGCTGAATAACTTCCATTGAGTCCGGCGACAAACACCGCACCCAGTCCTTGAATGCCATAACCGCCCGCCTTGTCCCGTGGTTCGCCGCTGGCCCAGTAGGCCGCGGCTTCATCGCGACTGATAGCACGAAATCGCACCCGACTGGTGACAACCCGAGACTCGCAACGTTCGCCATCGAGCACTGCAATCGCGGTCAGGACCTCATGCTCACACCCTGACAACATCATCAGCATGGCGCACGCATCCGCTTCATCAACCGGTTTGCCGAGAATTTTTCCATCGAGCACCACGGCGGTATCGGCGCCGAGCACGCAGAACGGTTTTTCAGACACGACGCCGCCGCACCCGGCTTCGGCCTTGCCGCGCGCCAGACGCTCGACATAGGCCGATGGGGATTCTTTGAGTACAGGGGTTTCATCGATGTCCGCACTGACGGCGGAGAACGGAACGCCGATCTGCGTGAGCAATTCACGCCGACGCGGCGAGCCAGAGGCGAGGTACAACCGTTTCATCAAGACCTCTCCCTGTCCAATGCCTGAGCGAATTAATTGATTTTGTAGCGTCGACGCAATCCGCGCAAACCGAAACTGATCCAGGGCCAGAGCAATGCACTGACCAGTGCCGGCAGTACCAGCGCCAGCGTCGGTTGACGATTGCCGGTCAAGGCACTGAGCCATAGTTGTACAAGCTGGGCGAGGCCGAAGATCACCAGGATCACCAGGCTCTGCTGCCACATCGGGAACATCCGCAGACGTTGCTGCAGCGCCAGTACCAGGTAGGTGATGAGCGTCAGGATCAAGGCATTCTGACCCAGCAAGGTACCGTAGAGCACGTCTTCAGCCAGCCCCAGGCAAAACGCCGTCACCATCCCGACGGTCTGCGGCAGGTTCAACGCCCAGAATGCCAGCAACAAGGCCAGCCACAGCGGGCGCAGGATTTCCATGAATTGCGGCAGAGGTGAAACGCTCAGCAGCAGACCGACGGCAAATGTCAGCCAGACTATCCAGCCGTTTCGGGATGCTTTTACACCGCCCATTATTCTCTCCCCACTGGAGTGGCCGGCACGGAGACTGGCGGTTTGGCGGCAGGTTTCGCGGCAGCGGGTTGCGCCGCCGGCGGTTTAGCCGCCGCAGGATGCGTGGCCGCAGGTTTGGCTGGCGTGGTGGCTGGCTTGACTGGCGCAGTGGCCGCGGGCGCCACCGTAGCAGGAGCAACCGGTGCGGCGGCCGGTGCAGCGGGGGCTACAGGGTTGACCAGTTTCGGAACTGTCGCCGGAATGATCGGGCCACCACCCTGTGCATCCAGGCTTTCCTGAGCCTGGGCGGCATCGTTGGCGCGCTCTTCAGCCGTACGGTTGTCGCTGAACACCAGCAGCAGGTAACGGCTGCGGTTCAAGGCAGCGGTCGGAATGGCGCGGACAATGGCAAACGGCTGGCCGGAATCGTGAATCACTTCCTTGACCGTCGCCACTGGATAACCTGCTGGGAAACGCTGACCGAGGCCGGAGCTGACCAGCAAATCGCCTTCCTTGATGTCGGCGGTATCGGCCACATGCCGCAATTCGAGACGTTCCGGGTTGCCGGTGCCGCTGGCAATCGCCCGCAACCCGTTGCGGTTCACCTGCACCGGGATGCTGTGGGTGGTATCGGTCAGCAGCAAGACGCGGGAGGTGTAGGGCATCAACTCGACCACCTGGCCCATCAGGCCACGGGCATCGAGTACCGGCTGACCGAGGACCACGCCGTCGCGCTCACCTTTATTGATGATGATGCGATGGGTGAACGGGTTGGGGTCCATACCGATCAACTCGGCCACTTCGACCTTCTCGTTGACCAGTGCCGAAGAGTTGAGCAACTCGCGCAGCCGAACGTTCTGCTCGGTCAGGGCGGCAAGCTTCTGCATGCGTCCCTGCAACAGCAGGTTCTCGGTCTTGAGTTTTTCGTTTTCGGCGACGAGTTCGGTCCGGCTGCCAAACTGACTGGCGATACCTTCCCACAGTCGTCCAGGCAGGTCAGTGATCCAGTAGGCGTCCATCAGCACCAGCGACATCTGGCTGCGTGCAGGCTTGAGCAGACTGAAACGGGCATCGACCACCATCAGCGCGACCGATAGCACGACAAGCACCAACAGGCGCACGCCCAGTGAAGGGCCCTTGGTGAAAAGCGGTTTAATAAGCCGCTCCTCCCAGGCAAATGTTCTGTTTATTCATACGGCAGCAATCCGGCCAGGATGCAAAGTGACAGAAAATAAACGCGAACAGGCAGCACTGCAAAGTGCCGCCTGCGCGCTCAACAGCATAGAGGCAATCCGGCGACTTATTCGCTGGAAAGCAGGTCCATGGTGTGTTTATCCATCATTTCCAATGCACGGCCACCGCCGCGAGCAACGCAGGTCAGCGGGTCTTCGGCAACGATCACCGGCAGACCGGTTTCCTGGGCCAGCAATTTGTCCAGGTCACGCAGCAAGGCGCCACCACCGGTCAGTACCAGGCCACGCTCGGCGATGTCGGAAGCCAGTTCCGGAGGCGATTGCTCCAGGGCGCTTTTCACGGCCTGAACGATAGTGGCCAGGGACTCTTGCAGAGCTTCCAGCACTTCGTTGGAGTTCAGGGTGAATGCGCGCGGAACGCCTTCGGCCAGGTTACGGCCACGAACATCGACTTCGCGAACTTCGCCACCCGGGTAGGCCGTACCGATTTCCTGCTTGATGCGCTCGGCGGTGGATTCGCCGATCAGGCTGCCGTAGTTGCGACGCACGTAGGTGATGATCGCTTCGTCGAAGCGGTCGCCGCCAACACGCACGGATTCGGCGTAAACCACACCGTTCAGGGAGATCAGCGCGATTTCGGTGGTACCGCCACCGATATCCACGACCATCGAACCGCGAGCTTCTTCAACCGGCAGGCCGGCACCGATCGCAGCGGCCATTGGCTCTTCGATCAGGAATACTTCACGGGCACCGGCGCCAAGGGCCGATTCACGGATGGCACGACGCTCAACCTGGGTGGATTTGCATGGAACGCAGATCAACACGCGAGGGCTAGGCTGCAGGAAGCTGTTTTCGTGAACCTTGTTGATGAAGTACTGCAGCATTTTTTCGCAAACGCTGAAGTCGGCGATCACACCGTCCTTCATCGGACGAATGGCAGCAATGTTGCCCGGCGTACGGCCGAGCATGCGCTTGGCTTCGGTGCCGACAGCAACGACACTTTTCTGGTTACCGTGTGTCCGAATGGCCACAACGGAGGGCTCATTCAGGACGATACCGCGCTCGCGCACGTAAATAAGGGTGTTGGCAGTGCCCAGGTCAATGGAAAGATCGCTGGAAAACATGCCACGCAGTTTCTTGAACATGGGAAAGGGACCCTAGGCAACGCGTGGGTAAAAAAGTGCGGCAAACTCTAACAACGACAGGGATTTTGGGCAAGGCGCCAATATGTTAAATTGGCCGCTTTTCTGTGCACCAAGCCCCACAATCGCGGCCTTGAGACCGTAGAAATGCGGTAGTGTTCCGACAATCTAACACACGGACGCCGTCCGTTCTGTTTTCCACTGGAGAATCCCATGGCGCTTGAACGCTCCGACGTGGAAAAAATCGCTCATTTGGCCTGCCTTGGCCTCAATGATGCCGATCTTCCACACATCACTTCGGCCCTGAACAGCATTCTCGGGCTGGTCGACGAAATGCAAGCGGTCAATACCGACGGTATCGAACCGCTGGCCCACCCACTGGAAGCCAGCCAGCGCCTGCGTGCAGACGTCGTGACCGAGACCAATCACCGCGAGGCCTACCAGTCCATCGCACCAGCGGTCGAAAACGGCCTGTACCTGGTTCCGAAAGTCATCGACTAAAGGGAAAGAGCCTGCAATGCATCAATTGACTCTGGCCGAGATCGCCCGCGGACTCGCCGATAAAAAGTTTTCCTCCGAAGAGCTGACCAAAGTCCTGCTGGCGCGCATCGCCCAGCTCGATCCGCAGCTCAACAGTTTCATCAGCCTCACCGAGGACCTGGCGCTGACGCAGGCGAAAGCCGCTGACGCTCGTCGGGCCAATGGTGAGAGCGGCGCCCTGCTCGGCGCGCCGATCGCCCACAAAGACCTGTTCTGCACCCAGGGCATTCGCACCAGCTGCGGCTCGAAGATGCTCGACAACTTCAAGGCACCGTACGACGCCACCGTCGTCGCCAAGCTGGCTGCGGCCGGGGCCGTGACCCTGGGCAAGACCAACATGGACGAATTCGCCATGGGGTCGGCCAACGAGTCGAGCTACTACGGCGCGGTGAAAAACCCGTGGAACCTGGAACACGTGCCGGGCGGCTCGTCTGGCGGTTCGGCGGCGGCGGTAGCTGCTCGTCTGTTGCCAGCAGCCACCGGCACCGACACAGGCGGTTCGATCCGTCAGCCTGCGGCCCTGACCAACCTCACCGGCCTGAAACCGACCTACGGTCGCGTTTCGCGCTGGGGCATGATTGCCTACGCGTCCAGCCTCGATCAGGGCGGCCCATTGGCCCGCACCGCCGAAGACTGCGCGATCCTGCTGCAAGGCATGGCCGGTTTCGACCCGCAAGACTCCACCAGCATCGACGAACCCGTGCCTGATTACAGCGCCGGCCTCAACGGCTCGCTGCAAGGCCTGCGCATCGGCGTGCCGAAGGAATACTTCAGCGCCGGTCTCGACCCCCGCATCGCCGATCTGGTCATGGCCAGCGTTGAAGAGTTGAAAAAGCTCGGCGCGGTGGTCAAGGAAATCAGCCTGCCGAATATGCAGCACGCGATTCCTGCGTACTACGTGATCGCCCCGGCGGAAGCGTCCTCCAACCTGTCGCGTTTCGACGGCGTACGTTTCGGCTATCGTTGCGAAGACCCGAAAAACCTGGAAGACCTGTACAAGCGTTCCCGTGGCGAAGGCTTCGGGCCGGAAGTTCAGCGCCGGATCATGGTTGGCGCCTATGCGCTGTCGGCCGGTTACTACGACGCCTACTACCTGAAGGCGCAGAAGATCCGTCGCTTGATCAAGAACGACTTCATGGCGGCCTTCAATGAGGTCGACATCATCCTCGGCCCAACCACGCCGAACCCGGCCTGGAAGCTCGGCGCCAAGAACAGCGACCCGGTCGCCGCCTACCTGGAAGACGTCTACACCATCACCGCCAACCTCGCCGGTCTGCCGGGCTTGTCCATGCCGGCAGGTTTTGTCGATGGCCTGCCGGTCGGCGTGCAACTGCTCGCTCCGTATTTCCAGGAAGGTCGCCTGTTGAACGTTGCCCATCAGTATCAGCAAAACACTGACTGGCACACCCGCACCCCAACCGGCTTCTGAGGAGAAACACATGCAATGGGAAGTCGTGATCGGGCTGGAGATTCATACCCAGCTCACCACCCGGTCGAAAATCTTTTCCGGTAGCTCCACCACCTTCGGTTCCGAGCCGAACACCCAGGCCAGCCTGGTAGACCTCGGCATGCCCGGCGTATTGCCGGTGCTGAACCAGGAAGCGGTGCGCATGGCGGTGATGTTCGGCTTGGCGATTGACGCCGAGATCGGCCAGCACAACGTGTTCGCCCGTAAAAACTATTTCTACCCGGATCTGCCGAAGGGCTATCAGATCAGCCAGATGGAATTGCCGATCGTCGGCAAGGGCCACCTGGACATCGCCCTCGAAGACGGCACGGTCAAACGTGTCGGCATCACTCGCGCGCATCTGGAAGAAGACGCCGGCAAGAGCCTGCACGAAGAATTCAGCGGCGCCAGCGGCATCGACCTGAACCGTGCCGGCACGCCGTTGCTGGAAATCGTCTCCGAGCCGGACATGCGCAGTGCCAAGGAAGCCGTGGCTTACGTCAAGGCGATCCACGCGCTGGTGCGCTACCTGGGCATCTGCGACGGCAACATGGCCGAAGGCTCGCTGCGTTGCGACTGCAACGTGTCGATCCGTCCGAAAGGCCAGGTCGAATTCGGCACCCGCTGCGAGATCAAGAACGTCAACTCGTTCCGCTTCATCGAGAAGGCGATCAACTCCGAGATCCAGCGTCAGATCGAGCTGATCGAAGACGGCGGAAAAGTGATCCAGCAGACCCGCCTGTACGATCCGAACAAGGACGAAACCCGTCCGATGCGCAGCAAAGAGGAAGCCAACGACTACCGTTACTTCCCCGATCCGGACCTGCTGCCGGTAGTCATCGAGAACTCGTTCCTCGACGACGTGCGCGCCACCCTTCCGGAATTGCCACCGCAGAAGCGCGAGCGCTTCCAGGAGCAGTTCGGTCTGTCGGTCTACGACGCCAGCGTCCTGGCCACCAGCCGTGAGCAAGCCGACTACTTCGAAAAAGTCGCGAGCATCGGCGGCGACGCCAAACTGGCGGCGAACTGGGTGATGGTCGAGTTGGGCAGCCTGCTCAACAAGCAAGGCCTGGACATCGAAGAGTCTCCGGTTTCCGCCGAGCTTCTGGGCGGCATGCTGTTGCGCATCAAGGACAACACCATCTCCGGCAAGATCGCCAAGGTGGTGTTCGAAGCAATGGCCAACGGCGAAGGCAGCGCGGACGAAATCATCGACAAGCGCGGCCTCAAGCAAGTGACCGACACCGGCGCCATCTCGGCGGTGCTGGACGAAATGCTCGCAGCCAACGCCGAACAGGTCGAGCAATACCGCGCGGCAGACGAAGCCAAGCGCGGCAAAATGTTCGGCTTCTTCGTCGGCCAGGCCATGAAAGCCTCCAAAGGCAAGGCCAACCCGCAACAAGTCAACGAACTGCTGAAAAGCAAGCTCGAAGGCTGATGAGAATGGAGCCAGCTCTAAAATCTGGCTCCATTCTCCTGTGGGAGCGGGCTTGCTCCGGGCGGCGTTCCGACGAATGCGGTTTGGCACTCAATTCAATGTTGACTGTCAGAATGCATTCGCGAGCAAGTCGAATCGTCACACCGCCGCTCCCACATTTGTTTTTTGGAACGCCCAAATGAAGCGTCTACTCAGCGCCTGCGCCCTCCTCTCGCTCCTGGCCGGTTGCGCCAGCACCGACACCGTCGATCCGCATGGCTACGACAAAACCGGCGTGGCTTCGTATTACGGCGCCAAACACCAAGGCAAACGTACCGCCAACGGCGAGCGTTTCGACAAGAATTCCATGACTGCCGCCCATCGCCAGCTACCCTTCGGTACGCGGGTGAAGGTGACCAATCTGAATAACGACAAATCCTGCGTGGTGCGCATCAATGATCGCGGGCCGCACACCCGTGGCCGTCTGATCGACCTGTCCCACGAAGCCGCCGCGCGCCTGGGCATGCTCAAAAGCGGCACCGCACGGGTTCGTGTACAAGCCCTCGACGACTGACCGATGGAGCCCCGACCATTTTCGGATTAGCCGATTTACCCCTGATCAGCGTGATCGAATTGCTCAGCGGATTGCTCCTGCTGATTGTCGGCGCCGAATTGATGGTGCGCGCCGCCGTACGCATCGCCGCGCGGTTGCACATACGACCGCTGATCATCGGCCTGACCATCGTCGCCCTCGGCAGCAGCGCACCGCAGATGGCAGTCAGCCTGCAAGCGACCCTGGCACACAATGCCGACATCGCGGTCGGCAGCGTGATTGGCAGCAGCATTTTCAACATCCTCGTCACCCTCGGGTTGTCCGCGCTGATCATTCCGTTGAGGGTTTCCCGACAACTGGTGCGTCTGGATATTCCGTTGATGATCGGCGCCAGCCTGTTGGTGTTCGTACTCGCCTGGAATGAAGAACTGACCCGGGCCGACGGCATGATATTGCTTGCGGCACTGGCGATTTACCTGGGCTTGTTGCTGCGCCAGTCGCGACACTCGGCACGGCCGGTATCGAGCCATGACCACCACCCGCAAGCGCCATGGTTGAGCAGCCTGCTGATGATCGTCGCAGGACTGGCGATGCTGGTGTACGCCGGGCACTTGTTGCTGGGTGCAGCGGTTGCGGTCGCCACCGATTTGGGGTTGTCGGAGCGGATCATCGGCCTGACCATCGTCGCTGTCAGCACGTCACTGCCTGAGCTCGCCACTTCGTTGATCGCCGCAATGCGCGGCGAGCGCGAGATTGCCGTGGGCAACGTGATTGGCAGCAACCTGTTCAACCTCTTGGGCGTGCTCGGCTTTACCGCACTGGTGGCGCCGTCGCCCCTGTCGGTGTCGCCCAACGCCCTGGATTTCGACCTGCCGGTGATGCTCGGCGTCGCGGCGCTGTGCCTGCCGGTGTTCTACTCCGGCTACCGGGTGACCCGCGCCGAAGGCCTGCTGTTTCTGGGTTTGTACCTGGCCTATGGACTGCACGTGGTGTCGTTCACCACCGGCATGCCACTGGCCGGCAAGCTGGAACACTTGATGCTGTTTTTCGTCCTGCCGGCGTTGGTGGCGTTTTTGCTGTTCACGTCGCTACGCGCCTGGCGTCGCCAACACCATAAGAGGGAAGTCCCATGACCGAGAAT
Source organism: Pseudomonas sp. P4_B3 (assembly GCF_056402295.1). Classification (NCBI taxonomy): domain Bacteria; kingdom Pseudomonadati; phylum Pseudomonadota; class Gammaproteobacteria; order Pseudomonadales; family Pseudomonadaceae; genus Pseudomonas; species Pseudomonas sp. P4_B3. The sequence goes on along the minus strand of NZ_JBFUHR010000016.1, from coordinate 10,119 downwards.
AAAAAAACCGGCGTTGAAGTCCGCCGCCAAGTGATGGGCGACGCCTTCGTCGACCGCGCACTGGGCAACGCCACCGAGTTCACCCAGCCGCTGCAGGACTTTGTCAATGAACACGCCTGGGGCGGGGTGTGGAATCGCGAAGGTCTGCCGCTGAAAACCCGCAGCCTGATCACCCTCGCGGCCCTGACCGCACTGAAGTGCCCGCAGGAATTGAAAGGTCACGTGCGCGGTGCGCTGAACAACGGCTGCACTGTGGAAGAAATTCGCGAGGCACTGCTGCATTGCGCGGTGTATGCCGGTGTGCCAGCGGCGATCGATGCGTTTCGGGCAGCGCAGGAAGTGATCGACAGCTATCAGACGCCGAAGTGATCACCATCGCCAGAGTGGTTCGCCGCCCTCGGTAACGCTTGTGATTGAACGGTTCAACCACATATTTCGACAATAAAAGACACCCCGCCAACCCTGTTCGCCCAAGCCTCTTTTCGACACACTGCGCCGACAAAAATCCACCAGGGGGATGGTCGGTGCAGCGTCGCTGTACCCAGGACTCGAACCTCTCCCAGCTTTACAAGGAAGGTTCCCATGCGCTTGAACGCCAGGTTCATATTGTCGAAATTGATGTTGTCCAGCCTGCTCGTCAGCAGCTCGATACATGCCTCTGCCCAGGCGTGTTTCGAGGCCAGCAATCAAGACTTCAGCGAAGTGCTTGCCTGCTACACGAAAGCCGAAGACGCCAATCCATTGGTTTACACCGCCAAAGGCAACACATCATTTCCAGGTGTGGAAAAGCGCGGTTTCGACCTGTCCTCCCAGCAATGGTCGCCACAAGGATTGGTCAGCCCCGCACAGTGGAAACACACCGTGGACATCTACATCCCGGACAATGCCCTGCGCGGCCAGTCGCTGCTGGTGGCCAATAACGGAACCCCTAACGCAGGGCAAAACAACGCCGACGAGCCGACGGACTTTACCGAAGCCATGGCACTTGAAGTGGCGCGTAAAACACGCACGATTGTCATTTCAGTCAGCAACGTTCCGAACCAGTACCTGACCTATACCGACGACGGCATTGCGCGCACTGAAGATGCCAGCGTCGCCCACAGCTGGAAGCTCTTTCTCGATGACCCGTACCAGCGCCCGTACATGTCGGTGCGCCTACCCATGGTGGTGTCGATGATCAAGGCCATGGACCTCGCGCAAAAGGAGCTGCAACCCTGGGGAATAGACCGTTTCATTGCCAGCGGCGCATCAAAACGTGGCTGGACCACCTGGCTGGCAGCGATTGCCGATGAGCGGATCAAAGCCATCGTGCCGTTTGTGATCGACGTACTGGGCACGGACAGTGTGCTTGAACATACCTGGCAGGCCTACGGAAAGAACTGGCCACTGGCATTTTTTGACTACCATCACGAGGGCATTACCCAACGAATCAAGACTGAAAACTTCGCACACCTGATGAAAATCGAAGACCCGCTAAGCTACTTGCAAACCCGCTATGCCGATCGCCTGGCGATCCCGAAATACATCGTCAATGCCAGCAGCGACGATTTTTTCCTGCCAGACAATTCACAGTTTTTCTTCGATCAGCTACCCGGTCCGAAAGCCTTGCGAATCGCGCCCAATGCGAGCCACTACGGCATCAATCGGTTCGTCGAGAACTCGCTGATACCGGTCATCAATCGCTGGCAACAGAACAAGCCTTTGCCGGTCATTTCCATGCGCTCGAATCCGCACGTTTCAACACAAAGGATGGGGCTGCACTTTTCCGAGGCACCGGTGCGAGTCGTTCAATGGACGGCGATAAATCCGGTCGCCCGGGACTTTCGTCACCCCTGTGGCGTCCAGTACGTGCCTGAAGACGTAAAGCTCACAGACCCGCTCAACGCTGACATGCAGATCGACACACCGGAAAATGGCTGGAAAGCGACCTTTGTCGAAACGACCTTTGCCGATGGCTTCGTCGTGACAACCCCGGTGCAGGTCATGCCCACGCACTATCCGACCCAGGCGCCTCCGGTTATCGAACCGGCGTGCAAAACCCTGGCCGATGAACAGGGGCGCTAAATCCAGCCACCCCACTGCAAGAAGAAGATCCCGATGTTGGTGGTGACAGCCGCCATCAACGTAGTGATCACGATAATCGCCGCCGCCAGTTCGTGATTGCCATCCGCCGCCCGGGCCATGACGAAACTGGCAGCGGCGGTCGGGCTACCGAAGTACAGAAACAGAATCCCCAGTTCCGCCCCACGAAAGCCCCACAGCCATGCCCCCAGCGTCGCCAGCACCGGCAGGCCGATCATCTTCACCAGGCTTGAACTCAGCGCCATGTTACCGCTTTTGCGCAGTGCCGCCAGGGACAGCGTGCCGCCGATGCAGATCAGCGCCAGCGGCAGCGTGGTTTGCGCCAGGTACTGGCCGGAGGTCTCCAGCCAGCCGGGCAAGCCGATCTTGAAATAGGCGAAGGGTGCAGCCGCAATCACGCTGATGATCAGCGGATTGCTGAACACGCTTTTGCAGATGCTCCAAGGATCGGATTTGATCACCGGACTGTAGACCGCCAGCACGATAGTCGAGAGGGTGTTGTAAAACAGGATCACCAGTGCCGCGAGGATCGCCCCGAGGGAAATCCCGTAGTCGCCGTACATGCTGGCCGCCAGCGCCAGGCCGATGACCCCGTTGTTACCGCGAAAGGCGCCCTGGGTGTAGATCCCGCGATCTTCCCGCGGGCACTTCCAGATCGCCCAACCCCAGGCAATGGCAAAACACACCAGCGTCGCCACGGAGAAATAGATCAGCAGCGCCGGCTGCAATGCCGCGCGCAGGTCAGCATGCAGGATGCCCAGAAACAGCAACGCCGGCATGGTGACGTTGAACACCAGTGCCGACGCCGTGTGGATGAAGTTGTCGTTGATCCAGTCGATGCGCTTGAGCAGCACCCCCAAAAACAGCATGGCAAACACCGGCGCGGTGATGTTCAGGGTTTCGAGGAAAATTGCCAGCATGCCGGGAGGACCTTGGGGTGGGCGTCGTTAGGGGGCTAATGATAAGCCACACGAGCGCATTAAGATCAAAAGATCGCAGCCTGCGGCAGCTCCTACAGGGAAAATCGTGCTCTGTAGGAGCTGCCGCAGGCTGCGATCTTTTCCCGGGCAATGCAGTATCAGGTGATCGGCGCCGGGTTGAACAAGGTGATGTCGTTATGCAGCTTGTGCTGCTCGGCCCATGTCTGTTTCTTGCCGCTAGCCACATCCAGGTAGTAATGGAACAGCTCCCAGCCCAGTTCCTCGATCGATGCGCGCCCGGTGGCAATACGCCCGGCGTCGATATCGATCAGGTCAGGCCAGCGCTGCGCCAATTCAGTCCGGGTCGATACCTTGACGACCGGGGCCATGGCCAACCCGTAAGGCGTACCACGACCGGTGGTGAACACATGCAGGTTCATCCCCGCCGCCAGCTGCAAGGTCCCACAGACAAAGTCACTGGCCGGGGTCGCGCAGAAGATCAGGCCTTTGCGTTTGAAGCGCTCGCCAGGGCCAAGCACGCCATTGATCGCGCTGCTGCCGGACTTGACGATCGAGCCCAAGGACTTCTCGACAATGTTCGACAACCCGCCCTTCTTGTTGCCCGGCGTGGTGTTGGCGCTACGATCTGCTTCACCCTTGGCCAGGTAGCGGTCGTACCAGTCCATTTCCCGCACCAGTTCCTGGGCGACGTCCTGGTTTTCCGCGCGGGAGGTCAGCAGATAAATGGCATCGCGCACTTCGGTGACTTCGGAAAACATCACCGTCGCACCGGCCCGCAGCAGCAGGTCCGAGGCATAACCGAGTGCCGGGTTGGCGGTGATACCGGAGAACGCATCACTGCCGCCGCATTGCATGCCCAGGATCAGCTCGGACGCCGGCACGGTTTCCCGGCGACGCTGATCGAGCTTCTTCAAGCGCGTCTCGGCCAGTTCCATGATCTGCTCGATCATCTCGGTGAAGCCGTGGCTGGAATCCTGCAAGCGGTACAACCATGGCTCGCTCAGATCCACCGAGCTGTCGTTGTCGTGCATCACCTGCCCGGCCTGCAATTTCTCGCAGCCCAGGCTGATCACCAGGGCTTCGCCGCCCAGGTTCGGGTTGCGGGCCAGGTTGCGCACGGTGCGGATCGGGATGTATGCGTCAGTCGCAGTGATCGCCACGCCACAGCCGTAGCTGTGGGTCAGCGCCACCACGTCATCGACGTGCGGGTACTTGGGCAGCAACTCATCCTTGATGCGCTTGACCGCATGATCCAGCACCCCGGTCACGCACTGTACGGTGGTAGTGATGCCGAGAATGTTGCGCGTGCCGACGGTGCCGTCGGCGTTGCGATAACCCTCGAAAGTGAAGCCTTCCAGCGGTGCCTGCGCGGCCGGCACATCGGTGGACAGCGGCAGGCTGTCCAGCGGTGGCGCGGTCGGCATGCGCAGTTGATCTTCCTTGACCCAACTGCCACGGGGAATCGGCTGCAAGGCATAGCCAATGACCTGGCCGTAACGAATCACCTGGCCACCTTCGGGAATGTCTTCCAGGGTGACCTTGTGGCTCTGCGGCACGAAGTCCACGGTGACCAGGCCGTCCGCAAACTCGGTACCGGCTGGTACGCCCTGATCATTGACCACGATGACCACGTTATCCCGCTCGTGCAGGCGGATGTAGCGCGGCGAGTCGGAATGTTCAATCAACTGCATGACGCCGCTCCTCAGGAATGCGCTTGAGACAATTTGCCAGGGGCTTCAGTACCGTTCGCTGGTGGCTCTTTGAGCACCACACGTTTGATCGGGCCCACGATCACCAGATAGCTGAACACCGCGACCAAAGCGTTGCAACCAACGAACACCAACGCCCATTTGAACGAACCGGTGGAGCTGATGATGTAGCCGATCACGATCGGAGTGGTGATGGATGCAATGTTACCGAAGGTGTTGAACAGGCCACCGCTCAGGCCGGCGATCTGCTTCGGCGAGGTGTCGGACACCACCGCCCAACCCAGTGCACCCACGCCTTTGCCGAAGAACGCCAGGGCCATGAAGCCGACCACCATCCATTCAACATCCACGTAGTTGCAGGCCACGATGCTGCTGGAAACCAGCAGGCCGGCAATGATCGGCGCCTTGCGGGCGAAGGTCAGGGAATGGCCTTTGCGCAGCAGGTAATCGGAAATCACCCCGCCGAGCACACCACCGATGAAGCCGCAGATCGCCGGCAAGGACGCAATGAAACCGGCCTTGAGAATGGTCATGCCGCGTTCCTGCACCAGGTACACCGGGAACCAGGTCAGGAAGAAGTAGGTGATGCCGTTGATGCAATACTGGCCCAGGTATACGCCGAGCATCATGCGGTTGGTCAGCAACTGCCGGATGTAGTCCCACTTCGGACCATCGGTCTTCTTGCCTTTGCCCTTGTCCTGATCCATGTCGACCATACCGCCGTTGTCGGCGATGTGCTTGAACTCGGCATCATTGATCATCGGGTGCTGACGCGGGCTGTGGATAACCTTCAGCCAGATCCCGGAGAAGATGATGCCGATCACGCCCATGACGATGAACACGTGCTGCCAGCCGAAGCTGTAGACGATCCAGCCCATCAGCGGTGCGAACAGTACCGTGGCGAAGTATTGCGCCGAGTTGAAGATCGCCGAGGCAGTGCCGCGCTCAGCGGTCGGGAACCAGGCCGCTACGATACGTGCGTTGCCGGGGAAGGATGGCGCTTCAGCCAGGCCCACCAGGAAGCGCAGCATGAACAGCGCAACCACTGCCGTGGACATGCCGAACTCGCCGACATAGCCCTGCAGCACGGTGAACAGTGACCAGGTGAAGATACTCAACGCGTAGATTTTTTTCGAACCGAAACGGTCCAGCAGCCAGCCACCGGGGATTTGCCCGGCCACGTAGGCCCAACCGAATGCGGAGAAGATGTAGCCGAGGGTAACGGCATCAATGCCCAGGTCTTTCTGCAGGCTGGAGCCGGCGATTGCAATGGTAGCCCGGTCGGCGTAGTTGATCGTGGTCACCAGAAACAGCATGAGCAGGATCAAATAGCGGACGTGAGTCGGCTTTTGGGTCGATTGCATGTAGATGTACTCCCACTGATTATTTTTATGCGCGGGTGAATCTTTGGTTGTTCCCCGTAGGAGCTGTCGAGTGAAACGAGGCTGCGATCTTTTGATTTTTAAAAGCAAAGATCGCAGCCTGCGGCAGCTCCTACAGGGGTATTGCGGTGAATCAACCGATGTAGGCAGTCTTCACAACGGTGTAAAACTCTTGCGCATAGCGACCTTGCTCACGTGATCCATAGGATGAACCTTTACGCCCACCGAACGGAACGTGGTAATCCACGCCGGCCGTCGGCAGGTTGACCATCACCATCCCTGCCTGGGAGTGGCGCTTGAAGTGGTTGGCGTACTTCAAGGACGTGGTAGCGATGCCCGCCGACAGACCGAACTCGGTGTCGTTGGCCATGGCCAGGGCTGCTTCGTAATCGGCGACGCGGACGATGTTGGCCACCGGACCGAAGATCTCTTCACGGCTGATGCGCATCGAGGCTTCGCTGTCGGCAAACAGGGTTGGCGCGAGGAAGTAGCCTTCGGTATCGCAGGTCACCAGACCACCGCCGCTGACCAGACGTGCACCTTCGGACTGGCCGATATCGATGTACTTCATGTCCTGTTCAAGTTGTGCTTGCGAGACCACCGGACCGATATCGGTTCCGGCTTTCAAGGCGTGACCGACCTTGATCGACTTCATGCGCTCGGCCATGGCTTCGACGAACTGGTCGTGGATGCCAGCGGTGACGATAAAGCGGCTGGAAGCGGTGCAACGCTGGCCGGTGGAGTAGAACGCGCTCTGTACCGACAGTTCGACCGCTTGCTTGAGGTCGGCGTCGTCGAGAATGATCTGCGGGTTCTTGCCACCCATTTCCAGCTGAACCTTGGCCTGGCGCGACACGCAGTTGACGGCGATCTGACGACCCACGCCCACGGAACCGGTGAAGCTGATGCCATCGACTTTCGGGCTGTTGACCAGTGCATCGCCCACCACGCGACCGCTGCCCATCACCAGGTTGAACACACCGGCCGGGAAGCCTGCGCGGGAGATGATTTCGGCCAGGGCCCAGGCGCACCCCGGAACCAGGTCCGCCGGCTTGAGCACGACGCAGTTGCCGTAGGCCAGGGCCGGAGCGATTTTCCATGCCGGGATGGCAATCGGGAAGTTCCACGGGGTGATCAGACCGACCACGCCAAGGGCTTCGCGAGTGACTTCAACGTTGACGCCCGGACGCACCGACGGCAGATAGTCACCGGAGAGGCGCAGGCACTCGCCGGCGAAGAATTTGAAGATGTTGCCGGCGCGGGTCACTTCACCGATGGCTTCAGGCAGGGTCTTGCCCTCTTCCCGGGCCAGCAGGGTGCCGAGCTCTTCGCGACGGGCGAGGATTTCAGTGCCGACTTTATCCAGCGAATCGTGACGTGCCTGGATGCCCGAAACGGACCAGGCCGGGAACGCGGCGCGAGCAGCGTCGATGGCGGCGTGGACCTGAGCCAGATCGGCTTTGGCGTAGTTGCCAATGGTGTCGGTCAGTTCGGACGGGTTGATGTTGGCGCAGTAATCACTGCCCGCGACCCATTCACCATTGATGTAGTTATCAAAACGCTTTGCTTCTGCCACGAGATGTCTCCTCACGCAAAAGGCCGCTGATTACTCAGCGGCCTTGTTAAATCGGATGTGTTATTGCGCACCTTGCTTGTCGATCAGCGCGGCGAGCATTTCGTACTCTTCGCCGGTCAGATCGGTCAGCGGTGCGCGCACAGGACCTGCGTCGTAGCCGGCAATTTTTGCCCCGGCCTTGACGATGCTCACGGCATAACCAGCCTTGCGGTTACGGATGTCCAGGTACGGCAGGAAGAAGTCGTCGATGATCTTGCCGACGGTGGCATGATCTTCACGAGCGATCGCGTGGTAGAAGTCCATCGCGGTTTTCGGGATGAAGTTGAACACCGCCGAGGAGTAGACCGGTACGCCCAGGGCCTTGTAGGCGGCGGCGTAGACTTCGGCGGTCGGCAAGCCACCCAGATAGCTGAAGCGATCACCGAGGCGGCGACGGATCGACACCATCAACTCGATATCACCCAGGCCATCCTTGTAGCCGATCAGGTTCGGGCAGCGCTCGGCCAGACGTTCCAGCAACGGCGCGGTCAGGCGGCAGACGTTACGGTTGTAGACCACCACGCCGATGTTGACCGATTTGCACACGGCTTCAACGTGGGCGGCAACGCCGTCCTGGCTGGCTTCGGTCAGGTAGTGCGGCAGCAGCAACAGACCTTTGGCGCCCAGACGCTCGGCTTCCTGAGCGTATTCGATGGCTTGACGGGTCGAACCGCCCACGCCAGCCAGAATCGGCACGCTGGTGGCGCAGGTGTCGACGGCGGTCTTGATGATTTCCGAATATTCGCTGGCCGCCAGAGAGAAAAACTCACCGGTGCCGCCCGCAGCGAACAGCGCCGAGGCGCCGTATGGGGCCAGCCATTCGAGACGCTTGATGTAACCCGCGCGATTGAAGTCGCCCTGAGCATTGAAATCGGTGACCGGGAAAGACAGCAGACCGGCAGAGAGGATGGACTTCAGTTCTTGTGGATTCATTATTCGAACACCCTGGGTAGCGACGTTATGTGTGAGAAAACCGTTCAGCCTGCGCTGAGGTTGTAGGTCATCGTACAACTTAAAATACAACCGTCAACTGCATTTCATCGCTGGGGGTGAAAATTGTTCGACAACAGGCTAAAGCGCCCGTAAATCTGGCACGAAAATGGGCTGTTCGAGGATCGATTGCTTAAAGAGAGATACGTTGTCCTAACATTGGACGCGATTAGACTGCAGGGGGGATGCTCGGCCTTGGTACGCCGTGTACGGTGAAAATCAGGAGGTGCAGGGGTACCGTCCATCAAAACTGGTATTTCTAATAGTTATGAGTAATCGCTGAAGAAGGCTAAATCGAGGGCTCAATCACTGCCAGGGAACCCCCTCATGAAAACTAGATCTCGATTTACCTTCCCAACCGTATCCAGGCTCGCAGCCAGAGAGATGCCGATGGACTTCGACTTGCATGTAAATATCGGAGACTGGATCGAATTTGAATCGGTGCCGGGAAACACCTGGGAGGTGACCCGGAAAAAATTCAAAGTACTGAGTGACAACACCATTGAGTATGTCGATTACGTCACGGTGCCGGTGAGCAACCCTGAACTCCCCTAACCCCGCTGCGCCTCAGCCTCTTCATGGGCATGACGCAACCGTTCACGGCTGTTGGTCAGGTGCAAACGCATGGCCGCCCGCGCCGCATCGGAATCCTGACGGGCAATGGCGTCGTAGATTTCCTCGTGCTCACGGCTCAGGCGACTCATGTAGTGCTGCTGGTCGTCATGGGCCAGGCGCGCGGAATTCAGCCGGGTGCGCGGGATGATGCTGGTGCCCAGGTGGGTCATGATGTCGGTGAAGTAGCGGTTGCCGGTGGACAACGCGATTTCGAGGTGGAAGGCGAAGTCCGACGCCACGGCATCACTGGCATGAGCGGCGCTTTCGTTCAACGCATCGAGGGCGGCGCGCATGTTGGCCAGTTGCTCCGGACTGCGGCGTTGCGCCGCCAGCCCGGCAGACTCCACTTCGAGACTGATGCGCAGCTCCAGGATCGCCAACACATCTCGCAAAGTCACCACAGTCGCCGGGTCGATACGGAAACCGCTAGGGCTCGGCGTGTCGAGCACGAAGGTGCCGATACCGTGGCGGGTTTCCACCTGGCCGGCCGCCTGCAAACGGGAAATCGCTTCGCGCACCACGGTGCGGCTGACGCCATGGGCATCCATGATGGCCGACTCGGTGGGCAACTTGTCGCCACGCTTGAGATGACCGTCGCGGATCTGCTCGGACAGCACCGTCACCAGTTCCTGAGCGAGGCTGCGGCGCTTGCGTGGGAGGCGTGGTGCGTCGTTCGGGTTTTCCATGGTGAACATCTGTCTCGAAAAGTTCGGCTGCTGAAAGCGCATCATAGCGCAACGCGGTTGTACGATCACCACACCTCCTGTAGGAGCTGCCGCAGGCAG
>NZ_JBFUHR010000015.1:0-146070 GCF_056402295.1 Pseudomonas sp. P4_B3 | reverse complement strand
GGCCCACAACCCCTACGCCGATACCGACGCCGAGGGCCGCTACCGAGTGCAGTTCCTGTTCGACCGCGACACCTGGGACGCCGGTCGCGAAAGCACCTGGCTGCGCCTGGCCCGGGTGTACGCCGGCGACACCCACGGCCTGCACCTGCCGCTGATCGCCGGCACCGAAGTGGCGGTGGCCTTCGAACAGGGCGACCCCGACCGGCCCTACATCGCCCACGCCCTGCACGACAGCCAGCACCCCGACCCCGTCACGATGTACAACGAAAAGCGCAACGTGCTGCGCACCCCGGCCAATAACAAGCTGCGGCTGGACGATACCCGTGGGCAGGAGCACATCAAGCTCAGCACCGAGTACGGCGGCAAGAGCCAGCTCAACCTCGGGCATGTGGTGGATGCGAAGAAGGCCAATCGTGGGGAAGGCTTTGAGTTGCGCACCGATGCCTGGGGCGCGATTCGCGGGGGCAAGGGGCTGTTGATCAGTGCCGATGAACAGAGCAAAGCCCAGGGCCAGGTGCTGGACATGGCCGCCGCCGTCGGCCGCCTGCAACAGGCCGGCGAACAACTGCAACAGCTGTCCACGGACGCCCAAACCGCCCACGCCGACCCCGCGGATGTGCCCGCGCAACTGGCGCTGATGCGCCAACAACTCGACGAACTGAAAGCCGCAGTGCTGCTGCTCAGCGCGCCCCAGGGCATCGCCCTGACCAGCGGCCAGCACCTGCAACTGGCCGCACACGACAACCTGATGCTCAACGCCGGCGGCCAAGCCGACCTCAGTGTGGTCAAGCGCCTGTTCATCGGCGTGGGCCAGGGCCTGAGCCTGTTCGTGCGCAAGCTCGGCTTCAAGCTGATCGCCAACCAGGGCCCGGTCAGCGTGCAGGCGCAAAACGACCGCCTGGAACTGATCGCCCGGCATGGGCTGGACATCACCAGCACCGAAGATGAAATCCACATCACCGCGAAAAAGAAAATCGTCCTCAACGGCGGCGGCAGCTACCTGCGCCTGGAGACGTGTGGCATCGAGTCGGGGACCGCCGGCGATCACAAGGTCAAGGCGGCGCACTTCGAGTACAGCGGAGCGGCCAGTCAAACACTGGAAATGCCGGTGCAATCTCGATTGACCGAGCACCCAACCACGTCCTCGGACCTTTCGGATTTTTCTGCCTGATCCCTTTTGCATAACAAGGAGCGACATACAACATGGCCAGCTTGCTTGCCCGACTGTTCGGCCTGCACAGGTATTCGCAGCCTACGCTGCCTGCGGTACCCCGCGCACCCATTCTGCCGACGCCCGATACCCGGTTCGTTGCAACGCCCGCGAGCCCGGTGCCGCTGAAAAACTGGTGCCATCCGTTCAAGGACAAGCAGCGGTCCAAGGACACCCGTAACCCACTGGAGCAGCTGACTCACCTGGCCAAGGCCGCCGGCGGTTACTACCCGGTCGGCCGCAGCGGCCTGTTCCACGGCGGCATCCATTTCGACGGGGGCACCGCCGGCACCCTGGATCAGTCCAGCGTGCGGTGCCTGGCCGACGGTGAAGTGGTGGCGTACCGCATCGACACGCACGCGCCGACTACGCGTTATTACGTTGGTCAAATGACCGTCGACAAACCCTTCTCGCGCAATTTCGTCCTGGTGCGCCATCGCCTGCAGCCACCCAGGATTGAAGGCAGCGCGGACATACCGCCCAGCCTGACTTTCTACAGCCTGTACATGCACCTGCAGGATTGGGCGAAATACGAGAAAGATGACGCCCTCGAGCGCCCGGCGTACTGGCCCGCGAGTCCGATCCTGCGGGTCCCGCAGACCGCCAAAGACATTCGCCCCGGCACGCTGGAATACGGCTTGAACGTGCGTCACCAACCTTCACAAGGCAAGGTCATTGACTTCCTGCCGCGCGGTGCAGAAGTGTCCGTCAGCGGCACGGGGGCTTACCGCCGCCTGGAAAACCGCCAGGGTCCCGCCAAGTTGATCACTGCCGAGGGCTCACTGGCGGGTTACCTCGCCGCCAGCCTGCTGCAACCCGTCGGCGGCAGCGAGTACCGCGTCACCTCGTCGCAACCGTCGGTGAATGTTCGCGCGCAGCCAAGCCTAACCAGTGAGGTCCTTTTACAGCTGCCGACCGGCTCGGTCGTCACGGTCAGCGGCGAAGGGGATTTCCGCAAGCTGGAGCGCGTCAACCAATACGTGCATTTCGCCTCCCTGGAAAGCGAGCTCGCTCCGCAGGCCACGGACCGCATCGTGGTGCTCGACCAGCCGGTGCCGATCCAGGCCGGCGCCTTGATCGGGCACCTCGGCGAGTATCAGGACATGCGCGCGGAGCGACCCGAGGAAAAACTGCACCTGGAAGTGTTCACCGGCGATGACGTCGATCTGTTCCTCGACGCCAGTCGGGCCTGGGCCGAGCGCCTGCCGGCGAAAGAGCGCACCTGGCTGAAGCTGGTCGAGGGCACGCCGGTGGTGCCGCATGAAGAGCCGGCCACGGCCGCCCGCCTGCAGGCATCGAGTGACGCCAGCCCACGCAGCGCCGCCGACCTGCTAGTCCCCAAGAGCGTGCTCGACAGCCTGCCGTCCGAGGGCAAAATCCACGTGCCGGCGACCGGGTACCGTAAGGCCCGCAACTGGTATCGCCTGAACCGGCTGCTGCACGATGCGGACCATAACCTGCTCGACGGCTGGGTGTGCGAAGAAGTTGGCGTCACCCCGTGGCTCAGCCCGTGGTCGTGGGAAGGTTATGGCGTGATTTTCGACTACAGCACGCCGCGCCACGAAATGGCCTCGTTTTTCAGTGCCGTCGGCCGCTTCAACGACGCACAACGCGAGCGCTTTCGGCCCCTGGCCGAGAAAAACAACCAAGGGCCGATGAAAAGCCGTCTGTACGCCATCATCGACCGCAACCGCGACGGCAAGATCACCGCCGAAGAACTGCAGGCAGCCCTGCGCCTCCCGGCGCTGGCCCAAGCCATCTCGCAGATGATCCTGCGCAAGGAAAGCGAGTGGTTTCACCAGACGCCGAAATGGGACGCACTGGATGAACTGCTCGGCCACAGCGGCTCGACGCCGCACTGGAACTGGGAGGCGGAGAAGCAGCGGATCGAGCAGATCAGTTGGTGGGGTGAGGTGGCGCAGACCGTGGGGTTGCCGGCGTGGGGGAGGCCGTATCACTTTCATCCGGTTGGGTTGGCAGTTAGGTTTAAAGGTGAATGTCCTAAAGAATGTACTGTTGAAACCTACAAGCTGGAGAGCGCGGATGGTTTACTTGTAGTCTCTAAAGAGTCATTTGAGTTGATTTTGGAACAGGAGGGATATAGTGAATATCCCTATGTGCCAGCAGGTGCAAGTGGAGTTACTGTTGGCTATGGATATGACTTGGGGCAGCAAACGATAGCGCAAGTTCGTCATGATCTTGCTGACGTCTATAGTCAGTTGGATATTGAGGCTTTGATAGCTGTTGTCGGAAAGCAAGGTGAGCAAGCTAGGAGCGCGTTGGGCTTTGTTGGTCATATATCAATAAGTAAAGAAAATGCCCTTGTTCTTGCAGTAAGAATGAAAAGGCGTTATGCGCAGTTGGTGATAAGTGTTTACCCCGGCGTATTGGCCTTGCATCCGCATTGTCAAGGCGTACTTCTATCTATTGTGGTTAATAGGGGGAATTCTTTCACTCAGCCAAATGCCGATTCCCGTTTGGAGATGAAACAGATAAGTGATGACTTATTGGGCCTTGTTCCAGAGAAAATTCCATTTAGGATTCGTTCCATGAAAAGACTATGGGAAGGAAAGGTGGGGCTGAGAGGTTTGATAGTTCGTAGAGAAGAAGAAGCTAAACTTTTTGAGAGGGGCTTGAAATGCGACTGCTGGGATTGATGGTGTGTTGTGCTGCTATGTATTGGGCTTCGCTGGCTAATGCTGATAGCGACTGCAATCCAAATAGTTCACTAACCAGAGAGATTTTGAAGTGCGCAACTGCCTCATATAAGCGAATTGATGAGAAGCTTAATGAGCAATACAGGATTTTGGTGTCGAGTCCTCAGTTTGTAAATAAAAAATTGCTTTTGGAAGGGGAGCGAGCGTGGATTAAATATAGAGACTTCAATTGCAGTAGCGCTTATGGCTCTTTCTCTCTGGGTGAAGAGTCTGAAATTGAGAAAGTAGGGTGTCTTGTTTCCTTGACGTCATCAAGGTTGGTGGAGCTGATTTACTTGGAGATAGGTACGGTAGGTGATGGTTTCTATAGTTCGCTCTCTATAATTGGCGGGATTTCCTCAAGGACGAGGGAGGAGGTTTTGTCATATATTGAAGCTTATGATTGTTCTCCTGAAGAGGTCGGATATTATGAAAAGAACTGTGAATTGACGGAGGTTGTTTATGCGGAAGAAAAAAGGAGCTGCTTGGCTCGTATGAAGTTTCAAGCAATGTAAAAAATAAAGTTGGTTGATTAAGTGGGCGGGGTGTTGTGAGGGGTGTTGTTTGTTTTGAGGTCGGTGTGAGTGGGTCGCTGATAGGGGGTTCGCTAAGTGTTTGGATTTTAAGTGTGTGGTTGTGTGGTTAAGCACAGTGTTGAGTTTTTTTGAAAGGAGTAATGTATGAAAGGAAAATCTGCATTGGTGACAATCATCACCAAGGGTCACGCCGTGTCTAAAGACAACTCTTCGACTATGTGTGATGGTCATTCTTGCTCCAGTTGCTCTGCATTAATGTCCTTGCTACCTGACGCAGGGGTAAGTTAATCATGTCCGTCAGACTGGATAATCTACCGCCTCCCGCGCTACGCCCTGCACGACCTCGCCTCTGGCTTTGGCTCGGTTTGCTTTTACTGTGTCTTTTGCTCGGAGTGGGAGGGAGCTTGTTGTTCGGCGACGAACCATGGCGTCAGCGGCCTTATGATTTCTGGAGCCAGGCCTTAGGCCTGTCGTTCCTGGGCTGGAGTGTACTGGGCTTCGGGCGAGTGCTATTACATATCGGCGAACAGGCTGCTGCCGATGGTTGGGATGACGCCCGCGAAAAAGACCTGAGCCGCAGGCTTCGTAAAGGTCGACGCTCGCAGCAGGTTTTAGGGGTGAGCTATTACACCGCACTGCGGGATCCAGCGGCCGAGCCCGCGTCGCAACTCGACGCATTGCGGAGCGGGACAGAGGCGCTGAAAGCGCAACCGTTCAGGATGGGCGGTGCACCGTTGAGGCACAGCCGTTTGCTTGAAGACCCGGATGAAGACCTCGAAGCGGTGTTCTTGAGTGTATTGACCCAGGCGCTCGCTGACTTGGCACAAATCCTTTCACAAGCGCCTGACGATAAGCCTCTGGCCCTGTTATTGGAGGTCGACTGCAGATTGCCCGAGGACCAATGGCGTCCAGCATGGCAAAAGGCATGGCGAGAGTCCGGCATCCGTCAATCGACGGTCCCCGTCGAGGGCAGTGGATTGGCCGCGGTGGATCGCTGGCTGGATCAGCGCATTGACGATCAGGCGTTGCTGATGGTGTTGGCAGTGCAGCTCGCACCGGACCAGCCCGAAGGCACGGCAGAAGTGGCCGTTGGGCTGTTGTTCGGCAACCGGCTTACGCAGTCGGTCTTACCGCCTGTTGCCTATCTCCACCGCCCTGAACAGCAGCGCGAGCCCACCGATGCCGGTTTGCTTGGTTCCGCGCGTCAGGCCCTCGACTGGGTGCCGCTGCAAGCACACTCGATCGAACAGGCCTGGCGGGCTGGGGTAGGCGCGCCACGCCATGTCGAGAGCGTGATGCTTGACGTCCCCATGCCGGTCAAGCCGCCGCAGAATTTTTGCAACCTCGACACGTTGCTTGGACAAGCGGGGAAAGCATCACCTTGGCTGGCTGTTGCCGCCGCGGCGCAGACCATTGAGCGCGGCGCCGGACCGCAGTTCATTTTCAGTGGCGGTGCTGCCGCCGATGGCCTTTGGAGCACGGTGTTGATGCCCGTGTCACCCCTTTTGAAATAGGAATATCGAATGCAGTTTCGACGCTCTGTAGGGTTGGGTGTGCTGGTGAGTGTGTTGTTGCTCGCTGGAGTGGTCTTGAGTGTGCTGCTCTGGCGTCACCCCGAGTCGTTGGGCATGGCATCGGGTAGTACCCGGCAAACACTTTGGCTTTCGGTAAGCTCGGCGACCACCCTTGTCGTGATGGTGTTCCAGGGTGGGTATCATTTGTTTGGCCAGTGGATAGGGAGTGCTTCTTATCAACCGTTTGAGTCGGATGATGTGCCCCAGCCTGGGCAAATGCCTTCTGCAAATTCGACTGGCGCTCAGGACAAACAATGGTCTGCCAGGATTAGAGCCTCGCTGCGGGCGCGCCACGGCCGCTTCTGGCGCCAAAAAATCCGCCTCCTGCTGATCGTCGGCGAACCCGAGCAGATCGACGCCATCGCCCCCGGCTTGACCCGCGACCATTGGCTGGTTGACCAGAACACCGTGCTGCTCTGGGGCGGGAGTGTGCAAAATAAACTGGACGATGCGGTGCTTGAGCGCTGTCGCGTCTTGACCCGCTGGCGTGCTCTCGACGGCGTGATCTGGGCGCTCAACACCGCGCAGAGCGCCGACGACGGGTCGATGCGTCGCGGCGTGAATCACCTGCAGGGCCTGGCGCGCACCCTGGGCTGGTCGTTGCCGCTGCACCTGTGGCAGGTCTGCGCCAGTGGGTGGAAGCAGGACCAGCGCCCGAGCCAGGCGGTCGGCTGCGCGCTGCCGTCACGCCTGAGCGCGCAGGCCCTGGAAACGTCGCTGCACAGTCTGCTTGCGCCGCTGCGCAGCGAAGGCTGGGCGCAGATGAACACGCGACCCGATCATGATTTCCTGCTGCGCTTGGCGCGAGACCTGCAGGTCGAAGGCGTGGCCCGTTGGCGCCAGGCACTGGCGCCATGGTTCGGCAGCTTCCGGCAGGATGTGGCGTTGCGTGGGCTGTGGTTCAGTCTGCCGTTGCCCGGTAAAACCCAGGGCACGGAAGAGCACTTCTGGCCCATGGACCCGGCCTGGCACGGCGTGCTCGGCGAGCAAAAACTGCCGAGCCGTCGTCTGGGCTGGAGCACGCCGCGCGTGGCTTATGGATTGGCACTGGCCGTGGCCCTGGTCTGGGGTGCCGGCCTGTTGTTGTCGTTCATCGGCAACCGCCTGCACATTGCCCAGGTGCAGACCGCGTTGGTCTCTCTCGAACAGTCGCAGAGCCCCGACGAACAACTGCTGGCGTTCAACGAGTTAACCCGTGAACTGGGGCGCCTGGACTACCGCGCCGCGCACGGCGCGCCCTGGTATCAGCGCTTTGGCTTGAATCAAAACGATGTGCTGCTGGCCGTGCTGTGGCCGCGCTACGTCGAGGCCAACCAGCGGCTGCTGCGCGACCCGGCCGTGACCAAGCTGCAGCAGCAACTCAAGGCTCTGATCCAGCTGCCACCCGCCAGCCCCGAACGCGCCAAGCGTGCCCCGGCCGCCTACGCGCAGCTCAAGGCCTACTTGATGCTGGCGCGCCCGGAGAAAGCCGACGCGGCTTTCCTCGCCAAGGTGCTGGTCGAGACTCAGGCGCAGCGCGCCGACATGACGCCGGGGCTCTGGCAGGGCCTGTCACCCGGCCTCTGGCAGTTTTATGCCGAGCACCTGGCGGCCCATCCGGCCTGGCGCATCGAGGCCGACCCGACACTGGTGGCCCAGGCCCGCCAGGTACTGCTCGGCCAGTTGGGCCAGCGCAATGGCGAAGCCAGCCTGTACCGCCGGGTGCTCGATGCGGCGGCCAATCACTACCCGGCCCTGGGCTTGCAGCAGATGGTCGGCGACTCCGACGCCCGCGCTCTGTTCGCCACCACGGCCAGCGTGCCCGGGGTGTTCACCCGCCAAGCCTGGGAGGGCCAGGTCCGCCAAGCCATCGACGAGGTCGCTGAGGCTCGCCGCGAGGAGATTGACTGGGTGCTCAGCGACAATCCCGCCAGCCTCGCCGCCGACTTGAGCCCGGAGCAACTCAAGGAACGCCTGACCGAGCGCTACTTTCAGGACTACGCCAGCGCCTGGCTGGACTTGCTCAATCGCCTGAACTGGCAACCGACAGGCAGCCTGGATCAGGTGATCGACCAGTTGACCCTGATGAGCGACGTGCGCCAGTCGCCGCTGATCGCGCTGATGAACACCTTGGCGTACCAGGGCCAGGCCGGCACTCGCGGCCCGGCCCTGGGCGCGTCGTTGATCCACTCCGCGCAGAAACTGATAGCCCAGGACAAGGTGCCGCTGATCGACCAACAGGCCCCCGGTGCGAGCGGCCCGCTGGACGCCACCTTCGGTCCGCTGCTGGCCCTGTTGGGCAAGGAGGCCGAAGGCAAGAACGACAACGACCGGCTGAGCCTGCAGGCCTTCCTCACCCGCGTCACCCGGGTACGCCTGAAACTGCAGCAGGTGAGCAACGCCGCCGACCCGCAGGAAATGACCCAGGCCCTGGCACAAACCGTGTTCCAGGGCAAAAGCGTCGACCTCACCGACACCCGCGCCTACGGCAGCCTGATCGCCGCCAGCCTGGGGGCGGAGTGGGGCGGGGTCGGCCAGACCCTGTTCGTGCAGCCGTTGGAACAGGCCTGGCAACGGGTGTTGCAACCGTCGGCGGCGAGCCTCAACCGCCAGTGGCAACGGGCGATCGTCAGCGACTGGCACGGCGCGTTTGCCGGGCGTTATCCGTTCGTGGCGACCACCAGCGATGCGTCATTGCCGATGCTGGGGCAAATGATCCGTGCCGACTCCGGACGCATCGAGCAGTTCCTGCAACAGCAACTGGGCGGTGTGTTGCGCAAGGAAGGCCAGCGCTGGGTGGCCGATTCGCGGCACAGCCAGGGCCTGCGCATCAACCCGCAGTTTCTCGCGGCGCTCAACCAACTCAGCCACCTGGCCGATGTGCTGTTCACCGACGGCGGCCTCGGCCTGGGGTTCGAACTGCGGGCCAAGCCGGTGCGCGACGTGGTGCAGACCACCTTCATCCTCAACGGCGAAAAACACCACTACTTCAACCAGAAGGAAAGCTGGCAGCGCTTCAGCTGGCCAGGCTACAGCGACCGTCCGGGGGTGAGCCTGACCTGGACCAGCGTGCAGGCCGGCGAGCGTCTGTTCGGTGACTATCAGGGCACCTGGGGCTTGATCCGCCTGCTGGAACAGGCTCGGGTTACCACGCTGGACGACGGCGACAGCCACTACCGCATGGTGCTCAAGGCCCCGGACGGCCTGGGCCTGACCTGGCACCTGCGCACCGAACTGGGCGCGGGACCGCTGGCGCTGCTCAAGTTGCGTGGCTTCAAGCTGCCGACGCAGATTTTTCTCGGCGAGGGCAACAACGCCGAGCCTTATGCACAGAACGGGGAGGTGCCATGAGTTTGCAAGGATTGATCAGCAGTTGCCTGGGCGAGCGCGATGCCCTGGCACTGGCCCGGGAAACTTCAGGGCGCTGGCAAGCCTGGTTGCAACCCATCAGCGCAGATGCCCCTGTGGGTGAAGATCCCGGTTACGACGATGATTTCCAGCGCATGCGCGAAGAGGTCAACAAGTTGTCCGGCGCGGACGCCGAGCGGGTGGCGCAACTGGCTGAAAAACTTCTGCGGCAAAGCTGCAAGGACCTGCGCGTCGCCACTTACTACCTGTGGGCCCGCTTGCACAAAGACGGCGAGGCCGGACTCGCCGATGGCCTTGGCCTGCTGGCCGCGCTGGTCGGGCATTACCCGCAGCAGGTGCTGCCTGTGCGGGCCAACAGCCGCAAGATGGCCCTGGAGTGGCTGGCCGGCAGCAAGGTGCTGGACAGCCTGTCGCTGTATCCGGAGGTTGTGCGCAGTGAAGCTGAGCGCACGGTCGCGGCGCTGGCCTGGCTGGAGCAGGGGCTTGACGCTTGGCCGCAGGATCAGCGCCCGGCCTTGGGCGCGCTGTATGCCGCGTTGTCTGCACGGTTGGCGCAGTCCGGCGGGGTGGATGCTCTGGTGCCGCAGAACAGTGCCAGTCATGAAGCAAACACCCCATCGGATGTGCCGGGTGTCACGTCCATCAAGTCCGGGCGCGATCTGTTGGACAGTGGCCGGGCCCTGGCGGGCTATCTGCGTGAACAACCCCAGGGCTGGCTGGCGGCCCATCGGCTGATGAAAAGCCTGCGCTGGGACACGCTGCATCAGCCGCCGCCTCAGGACATCAACGGCAATACCCGTCTGGCCCCCCCACGTGGTGACTACAAGGCACAGCTCAAGCGACTGCACCTGCAGCAGAACTGGCAGGAACTGCTGGATCAGGTCGAAGGGATGTTCGCCGAGGGCGTGAATCATTTCTGGCTGGATCTGCAGTGGTATGTGTACCAGGCGTTGAGAAAGCAATCCGCGCCGCTGGACAGCTGGGCCGATGTGGCCAAGCGCGACCTGGGGATGTTCCTTGAGCGGCTCCCGGGCCTGGAAGCCCTGTGCTGGAGCGACGGCACACCGTTCGCCGACGAGACCACTCGCGAGTGGATCGCTCAGCATGTCAGCGGTAATCAGACCCAACAGTGGTTGCCTGCTCCGGCGACGACAGCCATCGAGGCAGATACCGGGATCCTGTCCCTGGAAGCCCAGGCTCTGGCGCACGCCGACAGCGATGGGGTGGAGGCGGCGCTGGCCTGGCTGGCCGCACGGCCCGACGTGCACACAGGCCGTCAGCGCTGGCTGCTGCGCCTGTTGATGGCGCGGGTGGCCGAGCAGTACGGCAAGAGCGACCTGGCCATTCACCTGCTGGGTGAACTGGATGCCATCGCCCAGCGCCAGGCTCTGGCGGAGTGGGAGCCGGACCTGAACTTTGAGGTCAAGGCCCGTCTGCTCAAATTGCTGCGCCTCAAAGCGCAACGCAATGACGCGGATAAACCCGCGCTGGCCCGGCGCATGGACGCGTTGCTGGCGGCGCTGGTAGCCATCGATCCGGTACGCGCCGCAGTGCTCTGCGGCTGAACCTCATTTATCAGGATTTATTTGTGAACACGGAAAATCTGACGCTGCGTTATTTCGACGCGGAGATGCGTTACCTGCGCGAGGCCGGCAAGGAGTTCGCAGAGGCGTTCCCCGACCGGGCCGCGCAACTGAACCTGGATAAACCAGGGGCGCAAGACCCTTATGTGGAGCGTCTGTTCGAAGGCTTTGCCTTCCTCATGGGACGGCTGCGTGAAAAACTCGACGATGACTTGCCGGAGTTGACCGAAGGGCTGGTCAGCCTGCTGTGGCCCCATTACCTGCGCACCATCGCTTCGTTGTCGATCGTCGAACTGGCGCCGGAGTTCGCACAGATGAAGCTCAGCGAACGAATCGGCAAGGGCTTTGAAGTGCTGTCGCAGCCCATCGGACCGCAACGCACCCGATGCAGTTACACCACCACCCAGGACCTGACATTGCACCCGCTGGCCATGGCGTCTGTACGACATGCCCAGGAGCCGGACGGGCGCTCGGTGCTGCGCCTGCGCTTTGCCTGCGGAACAATGACCGACTGGAGCCAGGTCGACCTGAGCTGCCTGCCGCTGTATCTCAATGCCGATGCGGCGTTGGCCAGCGCGTTGCATCAAGCGCTGACCCTCAAGGCTCAGGCGCTGTACGTGCGATGCGCGGGTGATTCGGATCGCCAGGCGCTGGAGGGCCATTTTGCGCCCAAGGGATTTGCCGACGAAGATCGACTGTGGCCCAAGGGCGACAGCGCGTTCAGCGGCTATCAGTTGTTGCTGGAGTACTTCACGTTCCGCGAAAAATTCATGTTCGTGACCCTTTGCGGACTGCAGCACCTGAACCTCAAGCCAGGTACACCCTGGTTCGAGTTGGACGTGGTCCTCGGCGAGGCATGGCCGCATGGCTTCGATCTGAGTGTCGAGCACATTCGCCTGCATGCCGTACCGGTGATCAATCTGTTTGCGCTGGAAGCCGATCCACTGGAACTCGCCCCCTTGCAAACGGACTACCTGCTGCGCCCCATGCGTCTGCAGGACGGTCACACCGAGATCTATTCGGTGGATCAGGTCACGTCTTCGAAGAACGCCGAGCGGCATGACTATGTGCCATTCAGCAGTTTTCGCCACAAGGGCGGCATGCTGCGTGACGAGGCGCCAGAGCGTTATTTCCATACGCGTTTGCGCCAGGGCGCCAATGGTTTGCATGACACCTGGCTGATTCTGGGCGGCGAAGGCTTCGATCAGGACCGGCTGTTTCAGCGTGAAGGCCTGTCGTTGCGACTGACGGGTACCAACGGGCAACTGCCGCGCAAGGCCCTGCAAAGCACGCTGCTCGATACCGTCGCGCAGTCCGCTCAGTCCCGCTTGCGGGTACGCAACCTGTGTGCACCCACCTTGCCGTGCTATCCGCCGAACCGTGACCGTTTCCATTGGCGGGTGCTCAGTCACCTGGGTTCGAACTTCCTGCCGATGCTCGACAGTGCCGAGGTGTTGCGAGGCACTCTGGCGCTGTATGACTGGACGGGCAGTGAACTGAACCGGCGGCGCCTGGAAGCGATCGTCGAGGTCAGGCATCACCTGATCCAGCGTTTCGAGAAGGGTTTTCTGCTGCGTGGGGTGGATATCGAAGTGACCCTCGACGCCAACGGCTTCTGTGGCGAAGGCGATATCAGCCTGTTCGGCGAAATGCTCAATCGCTTCTTCGGCCTGTATGCCGACATTCACCTGTTCAACCAGCTCACGCTGATCCTTCAACCGACCGGGAAGTGCTTGCGATGGAACGAGAACCACAGTCAGCGTATTCCCGGTTGAAAGCCGGCGGTTTGCTGCAAACGCTGCAGGGGCGGGTGGCCGAGGCCAGTCTGTATCGTTTCTGTCAGTTGCTGGAACAGTCATTGCCCGGGCATCCGCCTTTGGGGAGTACCGCGCGTGTGGCGGATGATCCGGTGCGGTTTCGACCGGATCCCGGCATGGGGTTTCCGGCCGGCGAATTGAAGTCCATCGAGGTCGATGAGGAACATCCGCAACGCCCGGCCACGGTGCGTACCCGCTTGCTGGGTTTGTACGGTGTCGATTCACCGATGCCCACGGCGTTCGTCGACGACATTGCCCAACGCCGGGAAGGGCACGAGGCACTGGAAGCGTTCCTCGACATTTTCAACCACCGGATCTTCACCCAGTTCTACCGGATCTGGCGCAAGTACTCGTACCCGGCCACATTCGAATCCGGCGCGACCGACAAGACCTCGCAGTGTTTGCTCGGCCTGATCGGCCTCGGCATACCCGGCACCGCCGGGCGGATCGCCACGCCGATTTCGCGTTTTCTCGCGTTGCTCAGTGTCATGCGTCTGCCAACCCGAAACGCCGAAGGCATCAGCGCATTGGTCAGGCTGCTGGCACCGAACACTCAAGCGCGGGTGACTCCACACTGGCCTCGCAAAGTCCCTTTGCTGCAACCGGCCGGTCTGTCCGCAAGCCACCCCGTCAGCCTGTCCCAAGGCATGCCACTGGGCCATACCGGACACGACGCCAACAGCCAGTTGCTCCTTGGACTTTTCACCGAGGACACCCGCGAGGCCAACGGCTGGTTGCCGGGGGGACAGTTGCACAGTGACCTGCTGGTGTTGCTGCGCGTGTACCTGGGCTGGCGCTGCACTGCGCAACTGCAGTTGCAGCTACCGATGCGCAGCCTGCCAGCGCCGGTATTGGGCCATGCGCAGGTATTGCTTGGCATGACCGGCGTATTGGCGCAGGGCAGTGACGCCTGTCAAACCGCGCAGCACGACACCATCACCATCAACCTTGGTCGCTACCAGGGCCTTTCGCAGAATCCACGGAACAGGGAGGTACAGCATGTTGCGTACGCTGGGTAATTCATTGGCATGGGTGACGCTGGGCACCTTGCTCGGCGGTTGCGGGTTGACCCAGACCGTCTCGGACAGCACCGCCTCGGCGGCACGGGCCGTGTTCTACAAGCAGGTCACGACGCTGCACCTGGACTTTTCCGGTCGAGCGGCGAACAACACCGATGAAACGGACATGAGTGCATTGTCAGTTCCGACCCTGGTGCGGGTGTACCAATTGCGTGACCGCAAAGCCGTGGAGCAGGCCAGCTATGACAGCCTGCTCAGCCATGGCGACAGCAAACTCAGTGCCGATCTGCTGGACGCGCATGCCGTGGTGATCAAACCCGGCGAGGGTGCGTTACTGAGCGTGCCCATGAACAGGGACGCAAAATTCGTCACGGTGGTCGGTCTGTTCCGTCAACCGGACACCCGAATGAACACCTGGCGCCTGACCCTGGCCCGCAATGACCTTGAACCGGACCAGCCTCGGGTGATCGAGCTGGGAGACAACCGATTGACATTGCGGCCATTGGCGAAGGAGTAGGCAATGACCGATCTCAACCCTTCGCTGTATGAAATGCTCCTGCAGAACTTCGATGGCGAACTGGAACTGTATCGAGTCGGCGAAGAAGACCAGCAAATCCTGTCGGTGCTGGACAATCTGCAACGCATCCTCAATAGCCGCGCCGGCACGCTCAGCCACCTGCCGGACTACGGCTTGCCGGACATGGGCGTGATCCTGCAGGGATTGCCCGCCACGGCCCATGACCTGATGAAGACGATGAGCAAGACCCTGCTCAAGTACGAACCGCGTTTGGCCGCAGTCAGCATCGATTTGTTGGCACAGGTGCTGCCGGGCCATCTGGAGTATGCCCTCGACATGCAACTCAAAGGCGGCAAACGGGTGACCTTCGGCACCACTCTGGCGCCTGAAGGCAAGGTACTCATGCGTCACCTCAAACGGCAGAGCTACCTGTCGACGCCGTGACATCGGACAGGCAAAAGGAAGGAAAGGAAATGACCGGGTTGTTTGCGATTCATGTGCGGGCAGGTGGTGATCCACGGGACTTTGACGAGTTTGTCGCACTTCGCGATGAACTGGCCCATCTGAGCCATCCGGCGTGTCCGGACTTGGATTGGGGCCGGATAGAGCAGTTGTGCCTGGCGTTGTTCCAGAAAAATGGCGCGGATCTGCAAAGCGCTGCGGCTTTCGCGTTGGCAAACGGTCAACGCTATGGCCTGGATGGCATGGTGCAAGGGGTGTCACTGATCGAGACATTGCTCGGCGATTGGGCGGGTGTGTGGCCACCTCTGGAGTCTGCGCGCCTGGACATTCTGGCCTGGCTATTCGGTCAACTGCAGGCTTTGCTGCGGGGTGTGGCCATCAGTTCGCGGCACTTGCCGACGCTTGTCCAGTTGGGCACCGAGCTTGAGCGATTGAACGCGCGCCTGGAATGCAGGGGGCTGATTGCTCCGCAAACGCTGCTGGCATTGGCTCAACAAGTCGGCAATTTCCTGCAGCGGACGCAGGCAAGGCGCTTGTCGAACGCACCGGGGCTGCCTTCGATCAGGGAGTACGTGCCGGAATATCTCATGCCGGTGATAATCATTCCCAGCCCACCGCTGCCCGATTTATCGGGTTCAAAACAGCGAAAAAAAACGCGGCGTATCCGTCTGTGGGTGTCTGCTGTGGCCACCACCTTGATTCTGGTTTGTGGATTGTGGTGGCAGGGCTGGGTGACAATTTCGGTTACTGAGGGCGGGCCCCGCCATCTGGCCTTTTTCCAGCACAAGCAGGACATCGGCGAACCCGTGCATCTGCGCAGTCTGTCACTGTTCGAGGCAGGCAGTGCCACGCTCAAGCCCGGCTCGACCAAGGTACTGATCAATGCCTTGGTCGACATCAAGGCTCAGCCAGACCTGTTGATTGTCATCACCGGGCACAGTGATGCCACGGGCAATCCTGAAGAGAACATCAGACTGTCCCAGGCCCGCGCCGCCAGCGTGCACGACTGGATGCAACGCATGGGTGACATCCCGGCCAGTTGCTTTGCCGTTCGGGGGGCGGCCGCCAGTCAACCGATAGCCAGCAATGACACCGAGGCGGGGCGGGAAGCCAATCGTCGTGTCGATATTCGTCTGGTACCGGAAAAGGGCGCCTGTCAGTCGTCGACCTGAGGTTTGCTTCGGAAGCGGATGCCGG
Organism: Pseudomonas sp. P4_B3; assembly: GCF_056402295.1. Classification (NCBI taxonomy): domain Bacteria; kingdom Pseudomonadati; phylum Pseudomonadota; class Gammaproteobacteria; order Pseudomonadales; family Pseudomonadaceae; genus Pseudomonas; species Pseudomonas sp. P4_B3. The sequence goes on along the minus strand of NZ_JBFUHR010000015.1, from coordinate 130,111 downwards.
GGGGAGCCGATGTCCGGTTTACAGTATCAAGAGAACCTTCTTTTATTGTGGCGCTGGGCTGGACCTACCCGAACAAGGCTGAAAGGGGCATTGAACGCTGGATGACTGATCAGGTGCATACCCTGTAGGAACCGGCTTGCCGGCGATGGACTCAAGTGCACCGCGTTTATCCAGTTCACACGCGTTATCGTTTACGACCATCGCCAGCAAGCTGGCTCCTACAAGGGACCGTGCCCACGAAGGTGGTTATTCGGCAACAGCAGGCGAATGCCGGATCGGCCCTCAAAGATGATCCGCATCGATCACCGCCTTGGCGAACGCCTGCGGATCTTCCTGCGGCAGGTTGTGGCCGATGCCGCCGCTGATCAGCCGGAATTGGTACTTGCCGGTGAAACGCTTGGCGTAATCCTCGGGGGCAGGGTGGGGCGCGCCGTTGGCATCGCCTTCCAGGGTAATGGTCGGCACGCTGATGGACGGCGCCGTGGCCAGTTTCTGCTCCAGCGCTTCGTATCGGCTTTCGCCCTGGACCAGGCCCAGGCGCCAGCGGTAGTTGAACACGGTGATGTCGACATGGTCCGGGTTGTCCAGTGCCCTGGCGCTGCGGTCGAAGGTGGCGTCATCGAACGCCCATTTCGGCGAAGCCAGTTGCCAGATCAGCTTGGCGAAGTCGTGGGTATTTCTCTCGTAACCGGCGCGTCCGCGGTCAGTGGCGAAGTAGAACTGATACCACCACTGCAATTCCGCCTTGGGTGGCAGCGGGTTCTTGCCGGCTGCCTGGTTGCCGATCAGATAACCGCTGACCGAGACCAGTGCCTTGACCCGCTCCGGCCACAGCGCCGAGACAATATCGGCCGAACGCGCACCCCAGTCATAGCCACCGAGCACTGCTTGTTTGATCTTCAGGGCATCCATGAAGTCGATGACATCACTGGCCAGCGCAGCCGGCTGGCCGTTGCGCTCGGTTTCTACGGACAGGAAACGCGTATCGCCATAGCCGCGTGCATAGGGCATCAGCACCCGATAGCCCTTGGCGGCCAACAACGGTGCGACCTCGTCATAGCTGTGAATGTCGTACGGCCAGCCGTGCAGCAGGATCACCACCGGCCCGTTGGCCGGGCCGGTTTCGGCGTACGCCACGTTCAGCAGTCCGGCGTTGACATGCTTGAGCGGGCCGAAGGGCAGGGGCGCCGCCTGCGTGGTAGCGGCAGGGGTCGCCGCTGGCTGCGTGGTGGCGGCCGTTTGCGCGTGGGCCGCGCCGAGCACGCCGAACAGCGTAAGCGCGAGGATCGAAGGGCCGACCAGGTGGCGGCGAGTGTTGCGGGGGTTGCTGTTGCGCAGTGCCATCTTCATGGGATGTCTCCATTACCAGCCATGGGTCAGGGGTCCGGTCCGAGCCCCTTCAAACCTGGCTTGCATTGAAACGCGGCAATGTATCCGGCCTGTGTCGAATCGCAGGCCCGGATGAAAGTCAGTGTATCGAGAAGTCGCACTGACACACTGTAATACATAGACATTTAGCCTGAGTCTCCTTTCAACTCGATCGAGACACATAACCCGCGCTTGTTCGTCTCGTCCGAGAAACTCAGGCGCACGCGAGCGTCGGTGCGCTCGGCGATGGCCCTGACGATGGACAAGCCCAGCCCGGAGCCTGCCTCTTCGGTGCCCACACTGCGATAGAAGGGGTCGAACACGCGCAGTTGCTCATCGGCGGTGATGCCAGGGCCGGAATCCTTGACCTGAAGGATCACGGTTTCCTGTGCGAGCTCCACCGACAGGTCGACGCGTCCGCTGCAAGGGGTGTAGCGGATTGCGTTGTCTGCCAGGTTCTTGACCAGGATCAGCAGGTCCATTTCGTTGATGACGACCTGCACGTCTTCGCTACTATCAACACCGATGTCGATGTTCTTGCGTTCCGCCAGTGGTAACAGGTCCTCCAGCACCCGTCGATAGACCTCATGCACCGACACCCTGGTCTGCGGCCGCTCGGCGTTCGATTGTGCGGCGGCCAGGGCCAGCAATTGATCGATCAGCTTTCTGCTGCGCTCTATGCCGCGAGACAGCGGCAGCAGGCGCTCGACGGCTTGCGTCGGCATGGGTGTGGCTTTCAGTCGCTCGGCTTGCAGGGACAGGGCTGTCATGGGCGAGCGCAGTTCGTGGGCGGCGTCGGCGATGAAGCGGCGCTGGGTTTCCATGGACTGTGCAACCCGTGCCAGCAGGCGATTGATGGCCACGACGAAAGGGCGGATCTCGCTTGGCAGATGGTTCTCGTCGATAGGGTGCAGGGGGTGTTTGTCGCGTCGGTCTATGTCATCGGAGAGGGTGGCAATGGGGCGAAAAAGCTTGTGCACCAGATCGCTCACCACCAGCAACAGCACCGGAAACAGAATGAGAAACGGCAGCAGGCTGCGCCAGGCGCTCTCGCGTGCCTCTTTGTCGCGGACATCGGCTTCCTGGGCGACGACGATGCGCTCGCCCCGGGCGGTGGTCCTGACCAGAATACGAAAGTCTTCGCCGACGATATTCAAGGTCGACAGACCATCGGCCAGCGTCGTAGGGAAGGGCAGCGGTATGACGCTGTCGTCAGTGTGGCCGGCGGCTTTGCTGCTGTCGGCCAGGTATTGCACGATGACCCTGGATTCTTCGTCGTCGCCGGCGATTTTTTCGGCAGCGAGGTAGTGCAGGGTCATCTGCTGCCGATCGAACAGCACGGCCACGTGACGCAAGGTTTCATCCTGCATTTCATGGGCTTCGTCGAGGGCCGAGACGAATGCAAACACCCCGGCCAGCACCGCCACGATCAGGATGGCCAGCGACAGCGCGACCGACAGCCGTACCTGCACCGAGTCGATCAAGCGCTTTTTGAAACCATCCATCCCATACCCCTGACGTTCTTGATGACCTGGTTGCCCAGCTTGCGCCGCAGCGAATGAATCAGAAACTCCACGGCGTTGCTTTCCACTTCGTTGCCCCAGCCGTAGAGGCGGTCTTCGAGTTCGCTGCGCGAGAGGATCGCGCCCGGGCGGATCAACAGGGCCTGTAACAGGGCGAACTCGCGGCTGGACAGTTGCACGTCGGGGTTTTCGGCAGTGCTCGCCTGTTTCGACACCAGGTCCAGCGCCACCACGCCGTTGTCCAGCAATGACTGGGCGCTCCCGCCGTTACGGCGCAGCACGGCGCGCATGCGGGCCAGCAACTCGGCCAAGTCGAAGGGCTTGAGCAGGTAGTCGTCGGCGCCACCGTCGAGGCCGCGCAGGCGATCGTCGAGGCTGTCCCGTGCAGTGATAATCAGCAGAGGCACCGGGTTGTTGCGGGCGCGAATGCTGTCGAGGACATCGAGCCCGTCCTTGCCGGGCAACCCGAGGTCCAGCAGCACCAGGTCGTAGGGCTGGGTCTCCAGCGCCGAGAGTGCGGTAAGGCCGTTTTTCACCCAATCGGTCGCGTAGCTCGCATCACTCAGTGCGCCCTGGATGGCGTCCCCGATCATCGGGTCATCTTCGACCAGCAATATGCGCATGTCCCGCTCCGAAAAAAGGCGCGGCGGTGATGACCGTCGCGCCTGTATTGAAGCACCTGTACCGGCGTTTGTCCGCTCGGTTATTACGCGCTTTTCATCGAATCGAAGGCCTTCATCAGCTCGTCCATGCGGGCCTTGCAGTCGCTCTGTTGCGGGCTGCCGGCGCGCAAGGCGTCGAGCGCGCGGTCAATGGCCTTGTCCACGACATGCCAGTCGCTGGCGGCACGAGGCTTGATCCCGGCTTCGGCCGAGTCCCAGGCGCTCTCGAGGTCCTTGATGCGGGCTTTCGCGCCCGGCAGGTCGTTTTTATCAACGATCGTGGCAACGTCGGCGGCGATGTTGCGAAACTCGGACAGGTCACCCAGTTTTGAACCGGATTGGGTTTGTGCACTCATCGCACCGGATTGGGCGCCCGCAGTGGGCTTGTCGGCGGGCTTCGAGCAGCCGGTGGCGATGCCAAGCAGAAAAATCGACGAGACAATGGCGACGTGGCGAATGATGTGTTGAAAAGGGCGCATGACGATTCCTTGATGGACTAATAAGCGTTACTGAGTGACGGGTTTGCGGTTGCCGACGCTGATCTGCGCGACCGCCACCAGCAGGACGATGACGCACAGGAAGATCGCGCTGGTCCAGGTGGCGCCCATGCCGAGGCCACCGTAGGTCTTGGATTGGGTCAGCAAGTCGCCAAGAGAAGCACCGAACGGACGGGTCAGGATGTAGGCGATCCAGAAGGCCAGTACCACATTGGCGCCCAGGCGCCAGGCCACCAGGGTTGCAGCGAGCAGCGCGGCGAAAATCACGGCGCCGAGGGTGAAGCCCAGGCCCAGTGCTTCGGTGGCCAGGTCACCAGCCGCCGTACCGAGGGCAAAGGTGCAGAGCACGGTCGTCCAGTAAAACCATTCCCGTCGAGGAGTGACGATCTCGCGGATCGACAGGTTGTGTTCCACCCGGTACCAGACCAGAAAATTGACTGCCAGCAGGACAGAAAACACCGCCGTGCTGGTGTACAGGCTGACGTCGAGAACGTCGGTCAGGATGTCGGTAAGCTGCGTTCCGACGATACTCACCAGCACCACGGTCAGCCAGTAGATCCAGGGCGAACAGGCGGTTTTGCGCATCTGTATGAACAGGGCGATGGCCAGCAATGTCGCCATGCCGAGGCTGGTCCAGCCCAGGCCGAGGCCAGCATCGACAGCGAGAAAGTCCGCGCCGGTTTCACCCACCGTCGTGGACAGGATCTTGATCACCCAGAATGACAGCGTCACCTCGGGTACTTTGTTGAGCCATCCGGCTGTATGGGGTTTCATGGGCGGGTTGCCTCTCCTGTGCAGCGCCGAACTTGCGCAAGGGAGACGATACGCAGCGAAACTTAGCTGAGACTGAGGGGCGGGGAAGTCGAGCGGTTTTCTGGTACGGCTTCGAGCCAGAGTAAAAGCCAACTCGACTAAAGCACTATTTAGTCGAGTTATGTTTATAAATGCTGCGAATGTGTCACTAAAATCACCAATGAGAGGCGCGCGGCAAATGAATCAAAGCACCCTGCAAATTGGAGAAATGATCAAGACCCTGGGTCTTGAGCCCCATATCGAAGGTGGATTCTTTCGCAGAACCTACCAATCGGACGACCAGAACATGGTTGTAACTGCGGGTGGCCAACGGCATTGCATGACATCGATTTTTTATCTGTTGACCGAGGATTCTCCGATAGGTCATTTCCATCTCAACCAGTCAGACATCGTTCATTACTATCATCTGGGCGATCCGATTCAGTACACGCTGATTTTTCCGGACGGCACGTTGAAAACCATCGTGATGGGTCACGACGTTCTCGCCGGACAATACTTGCAGCTGCACGTGCCCGGTGGAATCTGGAAAGCTTCGCAGGTGATGCAAGGCGCTGCAGGATTCGGCTTGATCAGTGAAGCGGTTTCGCCAGGATTTGATTTCGCGGATATGGAAATGGGCGACCGGCAAGAGCTCGGTCAGCAATTTCCCGAGCATTGGACGCTGATCGAAAAGCTGACGCTTGGATGAGGTGGTTGCGTGCTTCAAGATCTGTGTGTCAGGGTCAATTCGGCAATATGGCATTACGTGTAATGTATATTATGTTAAATTATATGTCTGGGTGGAACTTCTACCAAAGGTTCTTTCAAGCTACCAATCTGTCAGTGTTGAAAATTAAATGGACAGCCTTCCGATGAACTCAACCCCTCTAGCCTGCCTTTTCCATTTGCTCCGCAGATCTATCGCAATCGATTTCGAAATTTAAACACATCACTACGAGCATCTTCCCGCGTCGTATAGATTTTCCGCTTGATTCGCTCCCGCTTTAGAAGCTGGAAAAAGCTCTCGGCTACGGCGTTGTCATGACAGTTGCCTCGGCGACTCATGCTGGCCACCAAATTGTTCGCCTTCAAAAAACTGCGCCAATCGGAGCTGCTGTACTGGCTGCCTTGGTCGGAGTGAACCATCACCTCCTGCTTCGGCTTTCGCCTCCAAACCGCCATCAATAACGCATCAATGGCCAAATCACTGGTCATCTGCGACTTCATTGACCAGCCAACGACCTGACGAGAAAACAGATCCAGCACCACAGCCAAATACAACCAGCCTTCATACGTACGAATGTAGGTGATGTCGGTGACCCAAACCTTGTTGGGTTCCACGACATCGAACTGGCGTTTCAGCAAATTGGGTGAGGCGACCGCTGGCTTACCGCCGTACTTTCCAGGGCGGCGTCGATACCCTGTCTGAGAGCGCAGACCTTCAAGACGCATCAGCCTCGCCACACGATGCCGACCACAATCTTCACCGACCTCGCGCAGATCGTCATGGATTTTGCGATAGCCATAAACGCCGCCGCTCTCCAGCCATGAATGCTTGATCAAACCCAACAGTCGCTGGTCGTCTTTGGTGCGCGCAGATTGTGGCTCAGACAACCAGGCGTAATAACCACTGGGATGGACTTTCAGCGTCAGGCAAAGCCGTCGAATCGTATAGTCGCCCGCGCGCTGCTTGATAAAGGCGTACTTCAGCCGCACTCCTTGGCAAAGTACGCGGCGGCCTTTTTTAATATGTCTCGCTCTTCTGTGACGCGCTTGAGTTCAGCTCGCAGGCGTCGCAGTTCAGCATGCTGATCATCCTCCTGCTGCCGCTCCTCTTGAGGTTTTCTGTAGCGCTTTATCCAGGCATAGAGGCTATGTGTCGACACACCAAGACGTGCCGCTACCTCAGCGACAGGCAGCTTCTTTTCGGTCACTTGATTGACCGCTTGGATTTTGAATTCTTCGGGGTAACGCGGGTTGCTCATGGCACCTCCTAATTGGCCTCAGTTTAAGGCAAAGAGGTGTCTATGAAACCCGGGGCGATTCAGAGCGATAAAACGATCAGCGTCTCTTTTGAATGAAGCGAATGACGAAACTCAAATGACGACTCCTCTCTCCAGTTGACCGATAAAGTCGAAGACAGCATTCGTTTCCGACCTCGGCTTTCCAGCTTGATGATGCGTTACGTCGAGCCGGGCCTCTTCGGCCCGAAGGTGCGATAGTAACAATCAGCCTCAGCTTCCAAGTGCAGCGCGATGGAGCTCAAACACCTCCCCCTCTCTAGTCGACCGATCAGATAGAGGACTGCTTCTGTCTCTACTCTCGTGCCCAGCATTTCCAAGGGACACCTCGAACCCAGTCCTTGCACGGGTGACTTCATACTCGCTCATGACCTGAGCCAGATAACCACCTCCAACTCACGGTTTTTGAGTTTTCCACATTACGGGAAATCGTAAGCATAGGTATTCATTGGTTTTTTTTGATTTCGTGCTTGACGCCTCAGCCGTAAAAAACGTTTAATTCCGCCGCGGCCCAGATAGCTCAGTCGGTAGAGCAGGGGATTGAAAATCCCCGTGTCGGCGGTTCGATTCCGTCTCTGGGCACCATTACTTCTAAACCCCCTGATTCCTTATGGCTTCAGGGGTTTTCTATTTGTGGGCACCGCAAACGACGATTCGAACACAACATTACTCGAACACCACCTCTCCTCTCTTCGCCCCGCAAGCGCCACCAGGTAATGGGAGGCGGGACGCTCGGCATCCGCGAAGTCTATGGTGCCTGCAGTCAGTCATGGAGCGAGAGCTGACTCGATCAAGCGCGCGTTAGGTATGGCTCGACGTACGTTTTCTATAGCAATCTCAATTGCGTCATGTGCAAAGGTTGCTTCTCGGACAAACTCCAACGCCAGGCGGCCTGCCTGTCCAACTCCGACCAACGCATCATCACAGCCCTCTTCCGCCATGCTAAGCAAATGAAGGAGAGAAACACCTTTTCGAGCCGCCTGACTTTCAGGGAAAGGTCACTCATTGAGTCCTTTTGCTGCTTTCTCCCTAAAGACGGTGCAAAGTACCTCCCATTTTTTCCTTTCCAAAGGAGCCCGCTATGCCCTTGGGTAAACGTGAACTTGCGCGGATCGAGCGCCGTTTAGTTACAACGCTTACCGATGCCTGCGAAACCGCAAAAGGTGAAATCAAAGGCTTTACCTGGCTCACCCACACAACTGACTTGAACGCCCTTGCTCAAACGCTGAAGGTGACTTGGGTGTTCGAAACGGTGACCGACAAAAAGCTCGCCCAAGCTAGCGCGAAAGCGCGGATTTTCGAGCTGACGGCTATCGCGCTGTTCGAGGCAAACGTTGTTGCAACAGCGTTAGTTGCTGCTCCCGATTCTGCAACGCCAAGATCTGCGCTTGCAGCTCTAAGCGCTTGACCTCGATGCCCTGATTGGCCAGCGCCAGAGGAAACGGTGCCTGATGTTGCTTGGCTGCCAGCAGCTCGCTCATCTCCCCCAGTTTGAACCCGACCACCTGGGCGGTGCGAATCATTTGCACCAGCGTCAAGTGATGGGCCGAGTACAGCCGATAACTGCCAAGGCGTTGTGGGGTCAGCAGGCCCAACTGCTCATACAAACGAATGGCTTTGGGAGTACACCCCGATAACTTGGCAAGCTCACCTATGTACATACAACACCCTCCCCCTCACCCAGCTCCAGCCCGCAGTTTAGTGGCTGTGGCTGGATGTTGTCTTGGTACAGCCGGCGTTCGTACAGATTCTGTCAGTGACACCGTCTTGTTAATTGAGAGGGAAGATTTGTTTTCCATCCATGGTTCGACCACTCTTGGCCGATATCTGCAGATCTTTATCGGCAATTTTTGGTCGTTTTCCGGCCCATCGCAACTGGCGTCTAACGGCAAGAAGCGGTCATCTCTGCGCCTAACAAGCGCGACTCTCAGGCGCGCTTGGGGAGCTTCCAGTTCGGGCGGATGAAGTGGCATGTGTAGCCATTCGGTATACGTTCGAGGTAATCCTGGTGCTCCGGTTCCGCTTCCCAAAAGGGCCCTGCCGGTTCGATTTCGGTGACTACTCGGCCTGGCCACAGGTGTGAAGCATCGACATCGGCTGTGGTGTCCTCGGCGATGTCACGTTGCTGTTCGCTGAGATAGTAGATCGCCGAGCGATAGCTAGGGCCTAGGTCATTACCCTGACGATTTGGCGTGCTGGGGTCGTGTATCTGGAAGAAGAACTCAAGGATCTGCCGGTAGCTAATCACGGCAGGGTCGAAGACGATCTCGATGGCTTCGGCGTGATTGCCATGGTTGCGGTAGGTGGCATTCGGCACATCGCCGCCGGTGTAACCGACCCGAGTGCGCAGCACACCGGGATAGCGCCGCAGCAGATCCTGCATGCCCCAGAAGCAGCCGCCGGCGAGAATGGCAGTTTCGGTTTGTCTGGTCATGGTCTGTCCTTCCTCTCGGGGACGTTGGGTATAGCCATTGTTATGAGGGCGTGTCGGCCAATTCCAAGGTTTCGCGCAAACAGAGCTGGAATGACCGCATTTGGCCGTCAGCTCGGGTCGGTTTCCGCCGGTCGCTTCAGGTAGAAAACGGCCAGAAGCGGTCACTGCTCGCATTAAAGAAACCGCGAAATATTCTCCATCGCACGCGTTATGTAAATATCCTTCTCACCTACCGGGGCAACGTAATGAAGCGCACTGCGTGCGGCCTCCACACCTGCAAGACGTGAAATGAACCAAGCGGACAGATACTGCGACGACAAGCACCCGCCAGCGGTTGCGACATTGCCCTTGGCCACGAACGGTTGATTGAGTACCGCCACACCGGCCTCTTCAACCCATGGCCTGGTGATCAGATCCGTGCAGGCCGGAACCTCGTCCAGCAGGCCCAGCTTTGCAAGTATGAGCGTGCCCGAGCACTGGGCGCCCAGGAGTTGGCGCGCAGGATCAAGTTTCAGGCGAGACATTAGCGCGGCATTCGCGACGACGTCCCGGGTCATTCTCCCACTACCCACCAGCACAGCGTCCGCGACGCATGCGTCCTCCAACGACATCTGCGCCTCGATCATCAGGCCGTTCATCGACAGCACCTTGTCCGTGGGGCTGGCGATAGACACTCGCCAACCTGGCTGTTGAACCCGGTTGAGGATGCCGAACGAGATGAGCGAATCAAGTTCGTTGAAACCTTCAAAGGTAAGGATGGCGATGTGCATTGTGAGCCTCGTACCAGAGAAATCTTGTGGCCCATCGTAAAACTCAACAACCAATGCACTCAAAAAATTGTAATGGATACACTCTGACTCACTACGGCAATATGGCAGTAACAATCTGCATCACCGACTCCCAGTAAAGATCTACGCTCTGTACTGATTACGAACGTGGGCACAGGCGAATCTGATGGCATTCATCGACAGGGTCGGCTGACAACACCGACGCGGGATCTGGAAGTAATGGCCAGCGAACTTGAGCTTCGGGGCATGCCTGAAGCGGCGGCCACCAGGCGTTCTCGCTTAAAAACAGATTATCGAAAAATACTCAATGATCCCGCGTTGGATGGATTGTTCGCAACCTTGGATCAATGGCCTTTTGCATTCAGGGCATCAGCGCCAGGCAATGATTCAAGGGTAATGAAACAGGTCATCGTCAAGGCGCTGACCAAGCAAATCGATAAGCTCCATCGCGCTTTGGACGATGAGCAGTTTGACCGGCACGAATTAAGAATTTTGGTAAAGCGCACTCGCTACCTTACCGAAGCATTCCCAGAATTGTCCCCGCTGTCGACGACGGCGGCGAAATCCTTGAAGGCGGTGCAATCAGCACTGGGATCCTGGCATGACCATTTCCAGTGGTGCCTCAAGGTAAAACTTGAGCCTGACCTTAAGTCGCTGGAGCACCTGTGGGCGGAGGCTTCCGTCGGAGAACTTCAACAAGCTGAAAATGAAATGCAGAAGCTGAAAATGCTGCATCCAAAAATCTCTGGCAAAAAAATGGCCGTCCCAAAGGCGGCCAAGAAAACAGGAGTTGATTCGAAGTAAGAGCTAGCGATTGCGCGCGAGCTATCGTACTGGCATTTCGATTTCAATTTTATGTTCAGCGCACGGAATCAGATGGGGAACCAAGGCGCGCTATCCCCTCGTCAGACGCTGAACTTTCAACCTTGCTGTTGCGATCAACCGGCTCGTTCCAAAGCGGAAAACAGGCTGACGAATTCCAATGACAGCTTATGGCGTGGCGCCAGATGGATCATGGGCACCGACGTTTCATGGGACTCACGCATTTTGACCGTGCTGCTCAAGTAATCCGGTAACACGGGCAAGCCTTCGGCCACCAACTCGTCGATCAGCATCTGGTGCAAGCTGGCACGTGCCACAAATTGGTTGACCACCACGCCTTCCACGATCAACGACTCATTATGGTCGGCTCGCAACTCGGCCACTTGTGCGATGACACTGTAGAGCGCCTGTCGAGAGAAGCTGTCGCAATCAAACGGAATCAACACGCGGTCGGCGGCGATCAATGCGCTGAACGTATAGAAACTCAGGGAAGGCGGCGTATCGATATAAATACGTTCGTAATCTTCGGAAAGCTCTACCAGCAAACGACGCAGCTTGTTGAACTTGAATTTGGACTCAAGCTTTGACTGCAGGTCAGCAAGCTCGCGACTGGCCGTGACCAGGTGCAGATTGGCATAGCGGGTAGCAGTGATGGCCACGCGACTCCTCTTGCTGGCCGGGCCGCTGGACAGGGTTTGCTTGAAGAAATCAGCGATCCCCATGGGGATGTCGTCACCTGTCAGCCCCGTCAGGTAGTGGGTCGAGTTAGCCTGGGGATCGAGATCCACCAGCAACGTCCTGTAGCCTTCAGCAGCGCTGACAGCCGCGAGATTGCAGGCGATGCTGGATTTGCCAACGCCCCCTTTTTGATTGAACACAGCTCGACGCATGAGGGAGGTAACCTGAAAAAGATCCCCCTCGATCATAGGATTGAAACATTTCAGTAATATTTCTACGCGACAATTTTGTTTCATTTTTAAGACAGCGGCTGCCATGCCCTGACTGCGTCACCCGACTGCAGTTAACGAGAGGCGTGTCTGTACTTACGGCAATACAAGGAAGTCGACGATGCAATGCTCGCCGGCTGAAATACGGCACCAGATCCTGGACGCCGAACTCGTGTTGAAACGACTCGATATCGAGATGGAAGGGATTCAGTTTGATCCGCTGGTGCCTTCAAGCGTCACTGCTGCCTACGCCAAGGTAGATCGGGTGATTGAGCATCTGTTGGCCCGGTTCAAAGCCAACCCCATCCTGGGGCCGTTAACAAAAGAGCTGAAATCCCAGTACCTTGACGGTATCCAAGCGAAGGTAGCGAACGCCAGAAGGTGCAATGATGTCTTGTTGGATGCCTAAACCAACATAAAACTGAAAACAACTGAAAGCATTGATCTAGAGCCTCTGTTTCATTTTGATACGTCTTCAAAATGCATTACTCTCTGCCGCACTAAACGCAAAGGGACTCTGCCAATGAATGTCAAAATCGAAGTGAATGAGCAAGGAAGCGGATGCAAGGTCTGGCTCGACGACAAAGCTGTGTCATTTCAGAACCTGGAAGAAGCGCAGGCCTATGTTGCTCAGCTGCAAGGGCGTATTGAGGCAGCATCCAGTTCGTTCGCTTTGAGGGATAAGGGCTCTGAAAACGCCTAAGTGCCGTACAGATGCAGCGCATCAGCGCAGGTGCTGGTTGTCGAAGCAGTACCTGCTCCATGCCGCGCTCGCTACGGTTACTGCATTGCGGTAGCGATCATGTTCAGCCCAATCATCCTCGTTAGAGGGGTACGGCGTGGATTCGATGTGCTTGCGAAACGCGGCGTAGGCATCTGCAAAGTCCTGTTCAAGTCGCTGAGATTCAATCCGATAGTCGCTGCCCATTGGTAGACACTCCCAGGTTCGATACTCGTTCAACGTGGACGCTAACCAGCGGCGTGAGTTGCCAAGTTATGGCCCGAGTCAGACGCGAAGTGTTTGAGCAACGACCTGATTGCCCCCTGAACAGAACGCTTGTCCAAATCCTTTGCGCTGAACCAGCGGCAATCATCAATCTCGTTGCAGGCACGAGGCTTCTGATTGAACGTCCGCCGGGCCTCGAACAAAAAATGAATGACCTTGTCGTCCTCGTACTCACAGACATAAGAGATTTGATCGATAGCCAATCCTGTCTCCTCTGCCATCTCCCGTAAGGCCGCTTGCAAAGGCGTCTCGCCCTGTTCGACTCGTCCACCCGGTAGATTCCACTTGGCGTTGCGTTTGCGCACAAAAAGGATTTGCTCATCCTGGCGTAGGATGACTGTCGCCCGTCGTTTAAGGTCTTTGAAATTCGCGTCAGTGGAGTGCTGGCTGCCCATGAGTGATGCCTTCAATCTGTCCCTTGGCGAGGTAAGTCAAATCACGCACGGATCAATGACTCTAAAACCATCCTCCCTCATGTAGGTGTCAATATCATGACCGACACCACACTCTAACGGGCAACTGCCATTCCAAGCGGAAGGCGCGCTCGCGAATATGTACCTACAAAACACTGCAGACTTTCTCGATGCCATCTATTGGAGATAATGAGTCAGAAACGTCCACCGATGTTTCGGTAACGTGACCCTGGTTTGACGTGAGCGCGTATCTACTTCTTCGCCCGCCGGTGAAGACGTCACGCAAACTTGATGGATCCGCCTTGGATATCGTCCCGCGCCATTCGCAATTCATTGGCGTCTTGGTTGAGCCGATGAATCAGGTTGAGTAACCGCTGGCGAAGCACTTCGTCTTGCAGTTGCTCGGCCGCACGCATCACATCCAGCGCCGCGCTCTCATTGTTGGTGGCGACAGCATCGAGCAGTTTGCGCATGCTTCTTGATGGCCGATTCATCTCCAACCCTCCTAGGTTTCGGTGGTGCGAATCATATGGCCGGAATGTTTCGTCAATGTTTCAGCTGCACGAACTGGTTTTGAATCACCGGCTCCGGCTGGTTTCCCGTTCCAAAAGTACGTTTTGAAGGCGCTCCAGGTTAAGTCGCTGACTCTCAACCTCGGCTTCCTCTTGAGCCTGATAGGTGTTCTTGAGACGTAGTTTCTCTTCGTTGTCATAGACGTTCATTCCTATGGACGGAGTCTCGCAGTAGAACCGCGCTCCGTTGCGCATTGATCCCGTTTCCATTGGGATTCAGTATCGTCCGGAACTCCAAGCTTGCGACGTCTCGATCATTTGGCGAGCACCCGGAAGTAACGCCGACCCGCCAGCTACACTGATTCGATACATTTCTGCACAGAGACTTCGACCATGGCGACCAAAACCGCAATCGTATTCGCTGGCGGCGGCAGCTTGGGTGCTGTCCAAGTGGGTATGTTGCGGGCCTTGGTCGAGGCCAACATTCGATTCGACATGGTGGTGGGCGCTTCGGTGGGTGCCATCAACGGTGCCTATTTTGCCGCAAGACCCGATTCCGAAGGCGTCGAGGCGCTCGCAAATTTTTGGCGGGGCCTACGTAAAACAGACATCTTTCCCCTGTCCTGGCTCGATACCTGTAGAGGACTGATCAAACGGCGTAGCTTTCTGTTGCAGCCGGCGGCTTTGAACCAACTGTTGGATCAGGCACTGCCTATACACCGCATTGAGGATGCGGCGTTGCCCCTGCACATTGTCACCACTAACCTGCTGAGCGGTGCCGAGACCGTTCTGTCCAGTGGCGAACTCCGACAGGCATTACTGGCCAGCGCTGCCATCCCGCTGGTATTCCCCTGCGTAAAGATTGCCGATCAATTCCTGATTGACGGTGGCGTGGCAAGCAATACACCTATTTCAACTGCCGTAGCCCTGGGCGCCACCAACGTAGTGGTGGTTCCTACAGGAATGAGTTGCGCCCTACCACAACCGCCCCGAGGCTTGATCGCCTTAGCCCTACATACCGTCAACCTGATGAGCATGCGCCAGTTGGTGAGTGACATCGAACACTTCCGCACTCTCACCAGCCTACACATCGTCCCGCCCTTGTGCCCTGTGGATGTCTCGGTGTTCAACTTTGACCAGACCGAGTCTTTGCTGCAGCGCGCCTATGAGCAGACCCTCCGGTGGCTGGAGCGTGGGGGGCTCGAACGCACCAAGGTACCTGGTGCCCTGACCATCCATTCACATGCCCATGAGCATTGAGTGATGGCTCAATGCGTGCTGCGCTTAATCGCCAGGGGCATTTCGGATGGGCAGGCCGTACTACTTATGACCGTCCAGAAGGACGCCATCTGTACCTCCATCAGGAACACCAAAAGCTTAGCCGGGCCCAGTTGGCCCGAAGTAGCGACTTTAGGAAACTGGCGTGGGCGCTTTATCAGCTACCAGCGAGGCAAGAATACCTTGGCTAAATCCCATATGAAGGCCACATATGTGTCATACGGAGCTGGCATCGTGTCGTGCACGAACACATGGTTGCTTCTAGCATTAGCGCCCTCTCCTGCTCGACCTCTATCGCCTCAGTCCAAGTCCACAGAGGCAGGAAACGCGACGATGTCATTCTGCATTCAACCGGGTCGTGAAATACCGTGATGGCGCAGTTTGCGATAGAGCGTATTGCGGCTGATCCCTAGGCGGGCGGCAACATGGGCGATATGCCAGTGTTCCGCCTCAATCAACGTTAGCAGCGTCTGCCGCTCGGATACTCCAAGCGGATTTTCGGCCAGCGCGGCTGTCGCTGGCGCTGCCGGCAGCAACTCCGCCAAATCGTCCAGGATGACACGCCCCTCCAAAGCCAACGCTACCAGTGTGCGCAGACACGTACGTAGCTGCCGAACATTGCCTGGCCAAGGCTGCGCCAGCAAGCGCTCTCTGACACCCGCTTCCAGCCGAACTCTTGCCCCTGCTGTCTCCTCGCGCAGCAATAGGTCGAGCAAACTGCCCTTGTCTGATCGTTCGCGCAGCGGCGGGAGCTGCACGGCGAACCCTGCAACTCGATAGAAAAGATCTTCGCGAAAACGCCCTTCGGCCACACAGGCGTGCAGATCCTGGTGGCTGGCACTGATAAGGCGTACGTCGAGCGGACGTGCCGTCGCGCCGCCTAGCGGCACCACCTGACGCTCCTCCAGCACACGCAGCAGGCGAGTCTGTAACGCCAGTGGCATATCGGCGATCTCATCGAGAAATAGAATGCCGCCATGGGCCTGCTCCAGCTTACCGATCATCCCGTCCTTGCGTGCGCCGGTGAAGCTGCCGCCGCGATAGCCGAACAGCTCGCTCTCGATCAGCGTTTCTGGAATGGCCGCGCAATTGATCGCCACAAACGGCTGGTTCGCTCTGGAGCTGGCACGATGCAGCGCCGCAGCAAAAGCTTCTTTGCCGGTACCGGTTTCGCCCTGTAAAAACACCGGAACGTCACGCTCCAAAACACGCAATGCGCGAGCAAAGCCGCGTTGCAGGCGCGGGTCTTCCAGACACACGTGCACGTCGTTAATTTTGGGGATTGCAGGAGTAACTAAAGGCACCTGGCGTAAGGGTTCTCGCAACTGTCCGTAGAGCAGGCGTCCGTCCACCAGCCGCATTGGCCAACAGACACTCGGCTGAGAGCTGGCCTGACTCATCACCTGATCGATAGGTGTTTCCAGCAGCATCGTCAGAGATTGCCCAACCACCTGGTCACGACTGAGGCCCAGCAGATCCAGCGCAGCATCATTAACTGAACAGATACGGGCACTCTCGTCGAAACTGAGCAGACCTTCACCCAGCAGCCCAACGAAGCCTGCCTCAGGGTGGAAGCGCAGCAAGTATCGCTGCGGATCATGCCCTAAGAAAAAACAGCTCTCGATCAACTTGGCTGACAGGTTGGTCAACGCCATGGCCTTGAAGCGTTGCTGAAGACTGTGTTCCTCCCGCACAGAGGAGAGGTTGAGCACGGCAAGCAACTCTCCGTTCGCATCAAATATCGGGCTAGCCGAACACGTTAAGCCGACGTGCTTACCACGGAAATGTTCATCACGACGGATGGTTACGTGCTGTCGCTCGACCAAGCAGGTGCCGACACCGTTGGTACCCTCGCAATCCTCGCTCCATACCGAACCGAGCCACAGTCCGGAACGCTGGAACTCGGCTCGTTCGGTTTCGTTGAACACACTGTCAATCGCCACACCGCGGGCATCGGTGAGTAGCACCACGTGGCCGTCACGCCCGAGTTGTTGGTGCAAACTGCTCATCTGCCAGTGCGCCACGGAGATGATGTGTTCCAGTGGCGCGCGGTGATCCTGTAAGCGTGGGTGCTCAACTACATTAGGCGCGCGGCGGCTGGCGGGATCGAGCTGATGCTGATCCAGGCACCGGCGCCAAGATCGTGTGATGGCCAGGTCAGCAGTATGGCCGTGGCTGGCGGGAGTGCCCTGCACGGCTTGTAGCACTTGTTGTGCATGGGCGTTGATCAAGGCCGGCTTCATTGTTCTTGTTCTCCGCTACGGTTAGGACACGGGGCTATTCGCAGCTTATATGAAAAGACTGCAACGAGCGCTCTTTGCGCCGCGTGACACTCTGTCATCCGCCGTTCCCAAAATCGTGACATAGATCCGAGTCAAAGCCTGAATACTACTGTGGCAGCCGCTCTGCAACGGGGCTTTCATGAAGATGGCCCGGGCCTTGCTCTAGGGCAAGTTGTTACAAAAACAACAAGATCGGGAGAGGCTCCATGAACATCGCTATCGAAACACCTCTGCAAACGCCAACTGCTCAACTCGCGGCCTGGGTCGAAAACCTCGGCGAGCGTCTCGCCCAACGTGATTTGGACGGTGCGCTGGAATTATTTGCCGAAGAGTGTCACTGGCGTGACCTGCTACTTTTCAGCTGGAACTTAGTGACCTTGGAAGGCAAGCCTGCCATCCGAGACATGCTCGAAACACGCCTCGACCGGACTCGTCCTGAGCGATGGAAACTGGAAGGTGAGGCGACGCTGAATAACGGTGTGCTCGAAGGTTGGATCAGCCTGGAAACCAATGCGGCGCGAGGTAAAGGCTACGTGCGTCTAAAGGAGGGCCTGTGCTGGACGCTGCTGACGACCATGCGCGAGCTCAAAGGCTTTGAAGAACCCAGCGGCCGCCGTCGTCCAATGGGTGCCAATCATGGTCACGCCCATGCCGACAAACGCAACTGGCTAGAGCGCCGTCGTGATGAAGAAGCTTCGCTAGGCATCAACACCCAACCTTACTGCCTGATTGTGGGCGGCGGCCAGGGTGGGCTGGGGCTCGCTGCGCGGCTCAAGCGAATGGGCGTGCCAACTCTGATCGTCGACAAAGCCGAGCGTCCTGGCGATCAGTGGCGCGGTCGCTACAAGTCGCTGTGCCTACACGACCCTGTCTGGTACGACCATATGCCTTACCTGCCCTTCCCCGATCACTGGCCAGTCTTCACCCCAAAAGACCAGATTGGCGACTGGCTGGAAATGTACACCAAAGTCATGGAGCTCAATTATTGGCCGCGTACAGAATGCGTGAGCGCCAGCTTTGACGAGCAAAGTGCCACCTGGAAGGTTGAAGTGCAGCGCGATGGCGAGCGTGTGACTCTACAGCCTACCCAGTTGATCCTCGCTACCGGCATGTCAGGCGTACCCAATGTTCCTAGTTATCCGGGTGCCGAGGTTTTCCATGGCCAGCAGCATCATTCCAGTCGCCATCCCGGCGGAGACGCCTGGAGCGGCAAGCGCGCGGTGGTCATCGGTGCGAACAATTCGGCTCACGATATCTGCGCCGACCTAGTGGAGAACGGTGCCGAGGTGACCATGGTGCAACGCTCGAGCACCCACATCGTGCGTTCCGACAGTTTAATGGATTTCGTCTTCGGCGGGCTCTACTCGGAAGACGCCCTGGAGACGGGTTTGACCACGGACAAGGCCGACATGCTGTTCGCCTCTATCCCCTACAAAGTCATGCCAAGCTTTCATCAACCCATCTTTGACGCGATCAAGGAGCGTGACAAGGACTTCTACGAGCGCTTGGCCAAGGCCGGCTTCATGCTCGATTTCGGTGACGACGAGTCTGGCCTGTTTATGAAGTACGTACGCCGTGGTTCTGGTTACTACATCGACGTCGGCGCATCCGAACTGATCGCTAATGGCACGATCAAGCTCAAGAGCGCGCCTGGCCTGGGTGTCGAACGCATCGAAGCAGATGCCGTCGTACTCAACGATGGCAGCCGACTCCCGGCAGATCTGATCGTCTACGCCACGGGCTATGGCTCAATGAATGGTTGGGCGGCGAAGCTGATTTCCCAGGAAGTAGCTAACAAGGTCGGCCGCTGCTGGGGCTTGGGTTCTGGAACCACGAATGATCCTGGCCCGTACGAGGGCGAACTGCGGAACATGTGGAAGCCAACACAACAGGAAAACCTCTGGTTCCACGGTGGCAACCTGCATCAGTCACGGCATTATTCGCTGTATCTGGCGCTGCAGTTAAAAGCGCGCTTCGAAGGTATCGACACATCCGTCTATGGCCTTGCCGAGAGTCACCACATTGGCTGAGTCAAATGGCGCCCAGCCGTAGTTGGGCGCCGTTCCACAATGCCCCGGACGCAGCTTATGGATACCTGCCAAAAGAGGGGGTCACTGTGTCCAGTTTCAGCGTACAAAAGCCTGATGGCCGGCGTAAGCAGCTGCTTGCCCCAGAGATTTCCCAATCCGTAAAAGTTGATTGTACTTTTCCAGACGCTCCCCTGATAGGGAGCACCTGGTTTGAGGTGCCCGGTTCCGAGCGCGACTGTCAGATCAGCAATAGAGTTGTCCGTGGTTTCTCCACTACGGTGAGAAACCATCGCCCCAGCCTGCTTTATAGGCCAGATCGACTGCTGGGAATACGAGTGACCGAAACCAAGATTAGTCTCTCGTTTGCAGGTATGGTGACGCTTTGACTCAAGGATGAACCATGGCCACGCATACCTCAAATAGTGCTCAGACGCGCCTCGCTGTGCTGATCGACGCCGACAATGCCCCAGCAGCAATCGTCGAAGGCCTGTTTGAAGAAATTGCTAAGTACGGCGTCGCCAGCGTCAAGCGCATCTACGGCGACTGGACTGGCCCCCATCTCGGCGGTTGGAAGAAAGTCCTGCTCGATCACTCGATTCAGCCCATCCAGCAATTCGCCTATACCAAAGGCAAAAATGCCACTGACAGCTCGCTTATCATCGATGCCATGGACTTGCTATACACCCGCCGCTTCGACGGATTTTGCCTAGTATCGAGCGACAGCGATTTCACTCGATTGGCTTCTCGATTACGTGAAGAGGGTTTGACCGTTTACGGGTTCGGCGAAGAGAAAACACCCAAGCCGTTCGTAGCCGCATGCGACAAATTCATTTACATCGAATTACTCCGTGAGGATGCCGTTGCGCCCACCAATGGTGAGCCTAGTACCGCTTCCACTGCGACCCCTGATGTGGCCAAACCAGCAGTTGCTGAGCCTTCCAAAAAGCCTAAAGCTCCGGTGGGCTTCATCGCCAAGATCATGGACGACATTGCTGACGAGGATGGCTGGGCACATTTAGGCGCGCTGGGCGCGAACATTACGAAACTACGTCCGGAGTTTGACCCACGCACTCATGGCTACAAAAAACTGAGCGATCTCATCAAAGGCTACCCGCAGGCGTTTGAGCTGCAGGCCAGAGGCACATCAGGGGGCACGGCAGTGATGTACGCTCGTCACAAGCAGCCAATCAAATGACAGCTTCGGCATGTGAAGCCATGGATGGGATAGACGTGCGCTGACTTAAGAATTGTTGGATAGACGTTAGCGGTCGGGGAAAAGTTAGGAAAGACGTGCTGTCATAAATTGTCGCAGCTCAGTCCTGCGTAATTGTTGAAATCATGGGGCCATAACGGTACTTCTGAAGCACCATTTTTTAGCAGGGAACGCACCATGCATCCAAGATTCAGGGTTATAGAAACCACCGGACTGGAAGATGGTAGTAAGCGATACAGGGTCGTTGATCTCGTAGAAGGAGGCTCAGCTAGCAAGCATGGTGTGTTCAAGGTCAGGGCGGAGGCAGACGCTGTTTGCTCGATATTGAATGCTGAACATCCGAGGCAGTTGGCAGTGCGTGATGTTGCACCGCATTGCACCTACTGAGTAGGTGCAACTGATATTGCTATAGGCGGTGATGCCGGCATCATGACAAGCCAGGATTTGTTCGCTTTTGAAGTAGCCTCGGTCAGCCACTACCGATAACGTTTCTGACGCTATCGCCTCGCGGGCCTGCTTGGCCATCGAGCTGAGTTGATCGCGGTCGGAACCGACGTTTGTAACCTCATTGGCAACGATCAAATGGTGCTGGGTATCGACTGCTGTCTGCACGTTGTAACCGACGACTCCCGTGCCGCGCGTCATCATGGAACGGGCGTCCGGATCGGTCAGTGAGACCTGTTTATCCGGCGATTCATTGAGCTGGATTTCGATCGCCTGAAGCTCCTTCATTTGAGTTTTGAGCTTCCGACCTAGCTCGCTTGCTAGCGTGACGTCATTTCGGTTTTCGGAAGTCGCTCCATCGAGTGGAAGGAGAAGTCCCACCGAGGTATCGACCTAGTGGGACTTCTTCCAGGTCAGCTACGCAACGCTGGCGAACGACACATCATTTCCACCAGTACTCAAGCTGGAGGCCAACGTTCGAACCATGAAGGGCGTTACCGAAGGAGCCACTATCCGAGAGCGCTGAGCCTGCAGCCATTTCGCTCGCGGCACGTTGGGCAGCCTTGTTCCAAGAGGCATAGGTGTAATACAGGCGAAGTTCCGGACGAGACCAGAAGCCTGGGCCGGCCGGCGACCAGGTTGGAGCAATGGTGAACTTCGTCAATTTGCGCGTCCCCCCGGGCGCATCCACTTGATCTCGACCAACCTCGGTGCTCAGCTTGAATTGCTCAGTGAACGCATAGACAGGACGGACGCCGATCGACAACCAATTCTGGTCATCGTCCTCATTAGGATGGGCATCCTTTTGGTAAACGATTTGGAATTGCCCACTAAATCGCTGAGTCATTTGCCAGTCAAAGTACTCCACGAAACGCCAACTATGGTTGCTGCTGTCTAGTGTTGGGTCGCCGGTGTAGCTCAATGCAGTTCCCGGGCCTTGTCCGTACTGCACTGCAAAGGTATTCAACCCTCCCAGGAACCCTTTCTGCTTGTGTTGTGCGATAGCCGACCAGCCAGTGTGAGAGTCGTCCCTGCTGTTTGGCTTGTCGAGAAAGCTCACGCCCAGCTCCACACCACCCCCTGGGTTTGTTTCGAAGCCACCGACTGTGAAGTCGTGGCGGTTGGTGAAGTCCTTTTGGAACAGGTTGTCTTTGCGCGAGAAAACGTAGCTGTACTTGAGATCGCCGATGCCTACCTGGTCGAACCCGAAGCCATTCGCGCTCTGGTTCCAGTAGAAGAAGTCACTCATTTCGATGCTGTTTCGATTGTAGTAACGGCGGCCCGCCCAAAAGGATCCTCCGTTCAGAGCGGGCATTTTGCTCCACTCGGCATACATCTGGTTCATTCGCGCAAAGCCATAGTCCCCCGTAAATTTCGGTGTATGGTCATACTCGTTGTACAACTGAGCCATACCTTCGACGCTAATAGCGGAACCGTCGTCGAGCTTGAGTAGGTCTTGCCGCAGATCGAATTCAAAGTATTGCTCGCATTCATTACCCAACCGGTACTTGGATTGCGCCCCTGGAAGCTGAAAGCAAGACTGATTGCCTCCCTCTAATGAGTTCCCGACACCGGTGCGAAAATAACCACTGAAATCCAGCGCATGTGCAGACAGTGGCAATACCGCTACGGCGAGTACCGGCCAGAAAACTCGTTTGTTGTTGAACGACATGCCGTTTTCTCCATTTATTATTTTTGTGTTGTTTTTTTGGGGACAGCCGAGCCCAGTCCGGAAGATTTCTCTTCCGGGGAAATGAGCTTTTTTTGAATTGGTTTATGCGTTGAGAGCCTGGATCTGACGCAGGCTGCGCAATACCGAACAGCTAATGAGGCTCGCTAACAGCTCCAGTAAGAGCGTTAAAAAATGGCGGCCTCAGCGAACTGCTCCACTCATGACTTGCCTCTTGATTTGGCGTACGTATCGAAGCCAACCGCCAACACGATGATGATTCCAATAACCACCTGCTGGTAGTAAGCGGACACGTTCATGATCACGAGTCCGTTGATGAGCACGCCGATCAGCAGCGCTCCGATAATCGTGCCACCGACACCACCCAGGCCACCGAACAGGCTGGTACCCCCGATCACCACCGAAGCAATGATGCGAAGTTCGTAGCCCGAGCCAGCGACCGCCTCGGCCGACCCAAGTCGGGCAGAAAGAAGGAACCCTGCAAGACCTGCGAGGAAGCCCGTGATGACGTAAACACTCAACACAACCGCCTGCACGCTCAAACCTGAAAGCCGAGCTGCCTCAGGGTTACCCCCAACGGCATAAACCTGGCGGCCATAGCGTGTGTATCGCAGTGCGATGTATCCCACCAAAGCGACGATCATGAAGACCAGGACGGGAACAGGTACGCCCAACACGTCCCCTCTCCCCCACCAACGGAAGGCTTCATTGAAACCGCTAACCGGCGCACCATCATTCACAATGAGCGTCGCACCGCGCCATACGGTGAGGCCCCCCAGTGTCACGATGAATGCAGGAACGCCAAATCGAGTCACGACCTTACCGTGGAGGTAGCCTGCCATCGTACCGACAGCACACGCTGCCAGCATCGCAACAAGCCATCCCATGAAGAAGTCGCCGCCCAATGCCTGCATCAGAAATGCACCGCTAATAGCGGCAAATGCAAGCAGCGATCCCACTGCCAGATCGATACCACCCGTGAGAATCACGTAGGTCATTCCGACACCGATAATCCCGTAGATCGAGACCTCGGTGAGAATATTCTTGATGTTGCGCGCCGACAGGAACATTGGGTTGTAGAGGGTAAAGATGGCGATCAGTGCGATGAGGAACAACAGCACGCCGTACTTCTCGAAAAATCCGACCATCTCGAATTTTTTCCGGCGCTTCAAAGTTGATTCACTAGATACTGGTTTGATCATTTTCTGATTACTCGATAGATAATGCCGGTTCGACCCGTTCAGGCCACGCCTTGGTTCGAAAACGATGAACTCACTCCCTGAGCCATTCGCTGCATGAGTAGTTCTTCAGTTGCCTCATCAGCCGAGACAACTCCGGTGATTGCTCCTTCTCGGAACGTGACAATCTTGTCGCTGACGGCCATGACTTCGGGCAGCTCGGAGGAGATGACGATCACGGCGATGCCGGCGCGAGCCATGTCAAAAAGAACCTGGTGAACTTCAGCCTTGGCTCCAACATCAATCCCCCGCGTTGGCTCGTCGACAATGAGAACCTTCGGCTTGAGTGCCATGCATCGGGCCAGGATGACTTTCTGCTGATTTCCACCAGACAACGTCCCAATGGCCACGCCGTCGTTAGCCATCTTGATCCGCAATCGTTTCTGGTATTCCTGAATGAGTTGGGTTTCCGCCCGATCATCAATGAACATGCCCCAGCGCTGTAGACTGCCCAAGCTAGGCAGACTCATGTTCCAACGAATGGAGTGCCTCAAGAAGCAGGCCTGCTGCTTCCTGTCCTCAGGTACAAGCGCGACTCCGGCAGCGATGCCTTCACGAGGCGATCGAAACGGAGAAACCTGGCGACCGTTGACGTAGATGATCCCTTCATCGCATCCATCGGCGCCGAAGATCACACGAGCCAGTTCTGTACGGCCTGCTCCTACCAGCCCAGCGAAACCAACAATTTCCCCTGCCCGCACATCGATGGACATATCGCGTAGTGGCGTTGCATGAAGACTTTGGCCGCCGCCACCAGATATTCTGGAAACACTCTGCACTTTCAGCATCACTTCGCCTGGCGAGCCAGTGAGCGGTTTGCGCACAAACTCGACGTCCCGGCCAACCATCAGACGAACGATGTCATCGACGCTGACGTCTGCGACGTCCCCAGAGGTGATGTAGGCGCCATCACGAAAGATGGTGTAACGATCACAGCAAGCCTTCACTTCATTGAGCTTATGCGACACGTAGATGATGCTGATGCCTTTGGCCTTCAGACCCGCGACAATTCCGTGCAACTTGTCTACTTCGCGGCCACTGAGCGCAGCGGTAGGTTCATCCATGATGATGAGCTTCGCATTCATGGTGAGCGCCTTGGCAATCTCTACCATCTGCTGTTCAGCCACACTGAGCTTGCGAACCATCGTCCTTGGTGTAATGGTCAAACCGAGGTCGTCCAGGACATGCTGGGCATCACTGAACATCAGCTTCCAGTCAACAAACCCATGTCGTAACGGCTCACGTCCGAGGTACATGTTCTCAGCGACAGACATGTCGGCGATGAGATTGAACTCCTGGTAGATCGTAATGATGCCGAGCTCTTGGCGGCGCATGGGAGTGTCGTGCTCCTGCAGCGCATGGCCATTGAATTCGAGAGAACCTTGACCTGTATCCGCAGGCTGGGCACCGGCCAGTATCTTCAGGATGGTCGACTTGCCCGCCCCGTTTTCACCGAGCAAAGCATGTACTTCACCTTTGCCGACTTCGAGCTTTACGCCATTTAGCGCAACAACCCCTGGAAAGGTCTTCTTGATATTGCGAACTTGTAGCAGCGTATCGTTCATTCCGATGCCTTCCAGTCCTAGATCCGCTAAACCGGGAGAAAGCGCTGCTCCCTCCCGCATCAATTACAAAGATGGGTAGTCAATTACTTGATGGCGCTGAACTGCTCCGCTTGATCCAGGTTTTGCTGGGTGACCATGAACGGCTGAACGGTCACTGATTCGATCTTGGTGCCGTTGCGAATATTGTCCACAGCCAGGCGCAAGGCAGTTCGGATCTGCTTGCTAGGGCTCTGCTCAACGATGCCGGTGATCTCACCGGCCTTGATGCTTTTCAGCACTTCAGGGTAAGCGTCATAGCCAATGATTTTGATCTTGTTGCTAAGCCCCATACCTCGCACGGCTTCGACTGCTCCAAGCGTCATATCGCCGGTGGAGCAGATGATCACATCAGGTGGAGTGCCCGCCGAAGCAGTCAGAATGTTCTCGACCACCGACATTGCCTTGGCACGATCAGCCTCACCGGATTGCTCGGCTACGAGCTTGAAGTTGCTACCGGCGGCAGTCAGTGCTTGATGCACCCCTTTTGCTCGATCCATTGCGGTGGTGGAGCCGATCTGACCGGTGATCAGTACCACATTGGCACCCTTGGGCATGTTCTTCACAACCCACTCACCCATGATTCGACCACCCGCCACGTTGTCTGCTGTTACGAATGGCACAGTTGAGGAAGTGCCCTCCACACGGCGGTCAACTGCGATAACTGGCACCTTCTCATCCAGCACATCATTGATAGCCGGTGCGAGCGCGGAGACATCGTTCGGAGTCAATACAACAGCCTTAACACCTTGAGTGAGCGAGTTCTCGATATCGGAACTTTGCTTGGAAGATGAAGCCTGGGCATCTTGGACAAGGAGGTTGATATCCAATGCTTTAGCTTCCTGCACTGCCTGCTCATGCATGAAGATGAAGAAGGGAATTGATAGGGTTTGGAAGCTCACCGCAATCTTCTCGCCAGCGGCGAAAACGGGTGCGTTCGACATCAAAATAGCTGTGGCCAATGCAGCAGTCAGCACTCGACGTTTATTGTTCGTTTTCATTCTCGATTTCCTTAAATTGCATAGGTACATCAAACAGTCGGATTTACCGGAGGAAGAACCGCCAGTTATTGAATGGCGCTGTATTGTTCTGCCTGACTCAGGTTTTCCTGGGTGACCATGAATGGCTGAACGATGACCGTTTCGAGCTCTGCTTCGCCGCGTACTTTCTTCACCGCCATGCGAAGGGCCGTCCTGATTTGTTTGCTCGGGCTTTGCTCCACGATGCCGGCGATATCTCCATCTCGGATGGCACGCAGCACTTCTGGGTATGCGTCAAACCCGATGACTTTGACCTTGCCTTTCAACCCCATGGCCCGCACGGCTTCCGCAGCGCCGAGTGCCATGTCGCCGCTCGCACAGATGATTGCATCTGGAGGGTTTGCACTCAGCGACGTCAGGATGTTTTCAGCCACCGACATGGCCTTGGCACGCTCCCACTCCCCTGACTGCTCAGCCACGAGTTGAAATTTTTTCCCGCCAGCTTTGAGTCCTTCATGGACGCCCTTAGCGCGATCAATGGCTGTCGATGAGCCAGCGGTACCGCCGATGAACGCCACACGAGCGCCGTCTTTCATGTTGGAGGTGACCAACTCGGCCATGAGACGACCACCTGCGACACTGTCCGCAGTGACGTAGGGCACTGGCGCATCAGTTCCTTCGACACGGCGGTCGACTGTCACGAGGGGTACTTTTTCAGACAGTACTTCGTTCAAGGCAGGTGCCAAGGCGGTCACATCATTGGGTGCGACGACCATTGCATCGACGCCTTGAGTCAGGGCGTTTTCGACATCGGAGGACTGCTTGGTGGAGGAGGACTGAGCATCCTGCACAAGCAGCTCTACATTGAGAGCCTTGGCTTCCTGAGAGGCTTGCTCATGCATGTAGATAAAGTAGGGAATGGATAACGTTTGGAAGTTAACGACGATCTTCTCCCCAGCCGCCATTGCAGGCGAAAGCTGTAACATCAAACCTACTGCCAAAACAGCGCTGCACAACAAACCACCTTTCTGCGTTTTCATTATTTTTGTTCTCCTCAGATGGGTATCAAAGTTGCGGCACGGAGTTGCCCGTGTCGCAGTACGCGCACGTCAATAGAACGCTCAGGGCGTTGTGTATCCTCCATCAACCACGAGCTCTGCCCCCGTGATGAAGCTCGCTTCATCACTGGCGAGGAACAAAGCCGCGTAAGCAATTTCTTTGGGATCCGCCGCACGCCCCATCGGCGTCGCTGCGACGACGGCTGCGGTGGTATCAGCCGCTTGGCGAGCAATCATCGGTGTTTCGACCAACCCCGGATGCAGCGAGTTGACGCGGATACCATTGGCCACGTAAGACAGAGCTGCGTTCTTGCTCATCATGCGCACTGCAGCTTTGCTAGCCTGGTACGCCGACACACCACTGGCGCCGACGATGCCCCAGATTGAAGACACGTTAACGATGGAGCCTGCGTGCTGACGCTTCATGACTGGGATGACGGTTCTCATCCCATAGAACACACCGTTTTGATTGATATCGATGACCCGATTCCAGTCATCGAGGGTGATCTCATCGATGGGAAGGTAGGATCCTACCAAGCCCGCGTTGTTCACGAGCACATCAACCTTACCGTGCTCACGAACTACCTCTTCGACGAGACGTTCCCAGTCCTCCAGCTTTGACACATCCAAGTGCTTGGCAACGACGCTTGCATTTTTGTATGGCTCAGGTTGGTGCACATCGCCAACGATAACGGTGGCTCCTTCATCGGCGAAAAGCTCGGCGATCGCACGTCCGATACCCATTCCACCGCCAGTCACCAACGCAACTTTGCTGTGTAGTCGTTTCATGTTGATTTTCCTAATCTGAAACTTGCCAATCACCAGCTTGCAAGAATTTCGGGCAAGCCGAATCCGTTGCAGCAGGCCTCGCAATGCAGGGCCTACTACACGTCGTTGCTGGGAATATGAGTTAGTGAGCTTTGTCGGTCGCCGTTACGGGTGGCTGGCTCTGCCCATACCACGCGATGACAGCGAAACATGCCAGCGGTACATAGAACGCCGTAGCAATCCCGAAGTGATCAGCAAGCGCCCCCATCAGCAGTGGAACGAAAGCACCACCCACAAGTGTCATCACCAGGCACGAACCGGCTTTCTTGGTTTGTGTACCGAGTCCCCGAATGCCCATCGCGAAGATCGTTGGATACATCACCGACATGAAGAGATAGATGGCGGTGACCGCGAAGATCGAGATCCGCTCAAGTCCGGCGATGGCAACGATGCACAGGATCATGCTCACCAAGCTGTTGAGGATCAGTATTGAACGTGCAGGGACATAACGCATTACCCATGTCCCGGCGAATCGGCCGATCATGTAGGCGAGCATCCCGAGCGAAAGCAGGAAGGATGCTTTCTGAACGGAGATTCCGTGCCAGTGATCAATCGCGTAGTTGATGAAGAACGCACCAATTCCGACGTAAGCACCGACGTTGCAGAACTGGGCGACCAGTGCACCAGTAAAGTTGCTCTTCTTCCAGAGGCTTACTTCACCCCCAGTTGGGATCAGTACATCAGAGGTTTTTTCGCTGCGAATTTCCGGAAGTTTAATTCGAGCAAAGGCGACGAACATCAACATCACGATGATCGCCAACACCGCATACGTCACCGAAACCAGATCAACGCGGCTGCCGTTGAATTCAACGGGTGGGGCGAAGAAGACCGCGCCACCAATGACCGGCCCGATGAACGCCCCCAGACCGTTAAAGGACTGAGAGAATGTCAGACGTTGTTCTGATTTTGCAGGATCGCCAAGTGCGGCGGCATATAGGTTTGCGGCAGTCTCCAGGCAGCCTAAACCGCAGGCCAGCACAAACAGCGCAACCAGAAATGGCGTAAATGTTCCGGCCATCGAAGCCGGAATGAACAGCAGTGCTCCGAAGGCAAATAATGCAAGCCCTGCCAGAATCCCTGCCTTGTAGCCAAAACGCTCCATGAACAGGCCGACCGGCAGGGCAATGATGAAGTACGCCCCGAAGTAGGCTGTTTGAACCAATCCTGACTGCGCACGAGAAATATGGAGGGTGTCTTGGAAGTGCTTGTTCAGCACGTCGAGAAGCCCATGTGAGAGGCCCCACATGAAAAATAAACTTGTCACGAAAATAAACGCTAGTCTGGTCGAGGAAAGCTTTTCGTGGTTATGGGCCAGCCCAGTTAGGGCTTTAGTATCTGTGTTCATGACCGGTACCTTTGTATGTTTTGTTAACCGTCATCAGTGCACGCCAGGCGATGTTGAAATCCTGGTCTAGGGCCAAATGCCACAGCCCTTGCAACTACGTTTTGCTACGTCAACTTCAAGCATCCTTTTGTGTTCCTGGTGCACCGTAAGGCGGAGCCCCGTACAGGGTTTGGGGCTCACGCCTTGGAACGATTAGTGGTTCCCTACCCGCACAACCTTGCCCGTCTCAGCCGACTCAGTGGCGCAGTTCGCCAAGCGAAGCGCCAAGAGACCATCGCGTGGTGTTGCTGGCATCGGACTGTTGCTTTCGAGCGCGTCCAGGAAGCTGTTGAGCTCGATCTTGTAAGAGTCGGCGTGACGCTCCAGGAAGAAATTGAGGAGAGGATCAGCCACGTCAGTGGCCTCGGCGCCGAAACGGCGGACGCTGTTCGAACGATGGTTCTCGTTCAGCAGCATGCCCTTGGAACCAGAAACTTCCAGGCGCTGATCAAAGCCATACACGGCCTCACGGCAACAGTTGATGTGGCATTGGCGACCAGAAGCGGTACGCATCAGCACCATCACACTGTCATAGTCCGGAATAGATTCGAGCGACGGATCGACCAGTCGGCTTCCGACCGCAAAAACCTCAACTGGCTCCTCGCCAAGCAGGCTCCGAGCCATGTCGAAGTCGTGAATGGTCATGTCACGGAATATTCCTCCGGACGATTCCAGGTATGCCCTCGCAGCCAGCGCCGGGTCACGACTGGTGATGATGACTTGTCGAACCACCCCGATTTCACCATCGTCGATTGCACGACGAAGACGCAGGTAGTCGGGGTCGAATCGACGATTGAACGCCAGCATCACACGACCATTGAGGCGTTCGAGCTCTTCGACAGCAGCCTTCGCGCGTTCGTAATCCATGTCGATCGGCTTTTCGCAGATCACTGGCTTGCCGAGCTTTACAGCGCGGAGCATCAACTCGATATGAAATTCTGTAGGCGTGCCGATAAACACTGCATCGACGTCTTCACGATCAACAGCCGAGGCATAGTCGTAGGCTGCTTCGCAACCCAGTTGCTTAGCCAGCGCGTCGACACCTTCTTTCCACGGGTCAGCTACCACAACAAGTTTGGTGCGAGGATTGGTAGCGACGTTGGCGGCGTGGATTTTTCCGATACGTCCAGCACCCAAAACAGCAATACGTAACATGATGGTTCTTCCCTCGACAGCCTGGCTGCCTGTTATTTTTAGGTAGGGACGCGGGAGACATTTTCCCCCGCGCAGCAACACGCAGATCTGCTCGCGTTACTTGAACTGAGAAATGGTGGTTTCGTAGGTACGCTGAGCCATTTCTTGGAGAGGCAACTTGCGCACCACTTCGGAAAGCACTTCCACACCCCACGGGCCGGTGTAACCAGTGGCCTGGACTGCCTTAATGAAACCAGGAATGTCCAACACACCTTCGCCTGGCAGGCGGCGGCGATGGATGGTGTCTTGCCACAGAGGCTCTACGGCATATTTATCGGCGTCGTCCAGCTCGATAGAGCCGATGAACTTGCCGGGGATACGGGCGATGTCGGCAAAGTCAACGCCGCCGCGAGCGAGGTGCCAGATGTCCAGCAGCAGTTTGCCGTTGTCGTGGTTAGCGCCTTGCACCAATGCCAGTGCGGTGTCGATGGTGCGCACGTTACTGAATGGCATGATTTCCAAAACGATGTTAGTGCCATAGGACTTCGCTTCTTCACTGAGCTGAGCGAAGTGTTCGACCATCAGAGGAATATCGGCATGCTCTTCATTCAGGCCAGGCGCGGTTTTAACAGCGCGTGCACCCAACTCCTGAGCGGCATTGAATAGCTCAGCACGCATTTTGTTGGAAGCACGACGCAGCTCGCCATCCTTGTACCAGTCGGTGAGGAATTCGAATTCAACATGCTTGATGCCGTTAGCTTCGAGGATATGACGCATTTCCCGGAAGCCAATCCGATCGACGGTGGACATCAAATCGACATGGATGAGGCCTACACCTTTGTAACCAGCCTCAGCAGCGGCCTCTACACGGTCGCGGAATGCAAACGGGCTGATCTCAGTAGGGCCAAATGGGTACACGTCACCCGAGAGCGTGAAGTACGCCGCCAGCAGTTCTACATTTTGATTGCTCATTTAAATCTCCTGATACGCAGTTACTGTGTTTTAGGTAGTTGCACTACCAAAGGGCGGATTCAGTACCGGCAGAGTGCTTGGCAGCTGCCAAACTCCAGGTCGGCAAAACTCCAGAGGAAAAACCGCAACCGAAGCGCGGTGACATAGCGATCGCTAGCCGCCAGCGCTGCGATTGCGAAAGAAATGAAGGGACTATTGGAGAGGAGCTACGATCAGGCGCTGGCAAGCGGGAACAATCGCCCTCTGTCGAGCAACACTCGGTCAACACGATTGACATGCTTTTGATTGCAAACGGAATCTGCTGATCTCGGTACGAACGGCTCAGGGAGAGCCAAGCAGCAGCGAGACAGTGCGTAAATAGGGCAAGGAGAAAGTGCATAGCTAAGTCTCCGTTCTTGTTCTGTGCAGCCTAGGTGGCTGTCATTTTGGAACGATCTTAGACATGCGTTTTCAGGTATAAAAGACCAGAAAGAGAAATCTCTTTTCCACCTAGTGGAAGAATCTGCTTGGTGAATCTTGCTTGGCAGCTTACCTATCCTTCCACAATCACCTCTGACATAGGCGGTAAGACGGATATAGAGAACACACTGCTTTATTGAACAAGCATTATTTCACCCATGAAATAAAGAATTCCATTCAAGAGGTTTTATATCCAAGATTGTAAATATAGGCTTGATTGTGAGCGTCGACCGGAGGACAACGGTTATCCGACGGCAACGCAACGCGGGGCATTCCAAGTACTCGCTCAATGCCCCGCCATACAAAAGAGGCCGAGCATGAAGAACCATAATGAAGTTGAAAATCTGATTCGTGCACTCGAAGACAAACGCTATGACGCCATCCTGGCTGGTGATTTCGAGGCATTCCGTGCGTTCGCACATCCTGACCTGAGCTATGCCCATTCCAACGGCGTCGTCGATACGCTTGAGAGCTACCTCAACAAGTGCCTGAACGGATTCTACGTCTACCACCGCATCGAACACCCAATTCAAAGCATCAAGGTGGTCGGGGACATCGCACTCGTATTCGGTGAAATGAATGGCGAGATCACATCGGGCGGCATCGCAAAAACCCTACGTAACAAGGCTCTCGCCGTCTGGGAGCAGCGTAAAGGTGAGTGGAAGCTGATTGCCTATCAGCCAACCCCTATCCCGAGCTGAAGCCAGCCCCATCGGCGAAAACAAAGCGATAGGTGCCACGCACACCACCTGCTTCTGCCCCCCCTTCCATCGATAGGAACCCATTCACCATCATGAAGAATTTCACCTATACCGGTTTGCCCGCCCGAGTCATTTTTGGCAAAGGATCCTTACAGCAACTTGAGGCCGAAATCGATCGCTTGGGCTCTCGTCGTGCACTCGTACTCTCCACGCCAGAACAGCGTGATCAGGCTGAACGCATTGCGAAAATCCTCGGCGAACGTGCCGCAGGCATTTTCGATAAAGCAGTCATGCACGTGCCGATCGAGACTGCACGCGAAGCCAGAGAGATTGCCAGGGAGCTGGGAGCCGATTGCGCAGTTGCAATCGGTGGCGGATCGACCACAGGTCTGGGCAAAGCCATTGCGCTTGAGTCTGGGTTACCCATTCTGGCGATTCCAACAACTTACGCTGGATCAGAAATGACACCCGTTTATGGGCTCACTGAAAACGGTATCAAGAAAACCGGCAAGGATCCCCGCGTCCTTCCAAGGACAGTGATTTACGACCCTGAACTGTCCGCAACGTTACCTGTTGGCCTGTCGGTAATGAGCGGCATGAACGCGATTGCCCACGCAGCTGAAGGCCTTTATGCACAGGATGGCAATCCAGTCATGTCACTCATCGCCGAGGAAGGTATTCGGGCGATGGCTGAAGGTTTGGAGCAAGTGACCAAAGCACCAGATGATCTGGATGCCCGCAGCGACTGTCTCTACGGCGCCTGGTTGTGTAGCACCGTGTTGGGGAACGTGGGAATGGCACTGCACCATAAGTTGTGTCACACACTGGGCGGCAGCTTCAACTTGCCTCATGCCCAAACACACACCGTCGTGTTGCCTCATGCGATTTCGTACAACGCCAGCGCAGCACCGGATGCGGCCGCACGTATCGTTCGAGCACTGCGAGTCAAGCACAACTCTGCGGGGGGAGCGCTGTACGACCTGGCTGAGAAGCTCGGCGCCCCAATGACTCTTCGTGAACTGGGGCTGACAGAAGAAGACCTTGACCGGGCAACTGAAATTGCCCTGTCCAATCCTTACTGGAACCCTCGCCCTATCGAGCGTGAGGGTATCCGTCAGTTGCTTCAGAACGCTTACGAGGGCAAACGCCCCGAATAAAAGTTGACCTTAACCTCGGCTCGGTCGCTGGGTGCGAGCCGAGGTTTTTTCAACTAGTCCAGTAACGCTCATAATCATTTTGCTTGAAATTATCCAATAGAAAATCGATGAAGAGCCTCGTCTTGGCCGGCATGTAACGTCGATCCTGAAATGCCAGGTTGATGGTAAGCCGGGGGAGATCCCAATCATCCAGGACAGACACCAGCCTGCCCGCCACCAAGTCGTCATAAACGATGTATTTGGGCTGCACGAGAATCCCGGCTCCCGCCAGGGCCGCCGCACGCACAATCTGCCCATCGTTTGTTTCCAGCGCAGGTTGCACCTTGATGGTCTCTCGCTCAGTCCCCTTGCTGAACTCCATCGTGTTCGGATGGTTAGCAAGGCTGTAGATCAGCACATCATGGTTTGCGAGGTCTTGCACTGAGGTAGGCACGCCCTTGCGCTTGAGGTATTTGGGTGACGCCGCCAGTACCCTTCTTGTATCTGCCAATTTGCGGATGGTGATGCTGGAGTCAGCCTCGAATTCCCGTGCACGAATCGCCAGGTCGATTTCACTGTCGATAATGTCGTAGTAACGGTTGGCCCCGACGATCTTGACCTTTATTCCCGGGTACAGGCGCTGGAATTCGGGAACCAAAGGTGCGAGGTGCAACATGGAAAAGGAAATGGTCGCGGTTATAGTCAGTGTGCCCGTGGGTTCAACCAGTGCCGCACTCACCGTGGCCTCAGCCTCGCCAAGTTCAGCGAGCAGGTTTTTGCACCGCGCATAGAAATCATGACCGGCATTCGTAAGCGATAAGCGCCGTGTGTTTCGCTCGACCAAACGAACCTTCAGCCTGTTTTCCAAGGCCGCCAGATGCCGACTTGCAGCGGCATTTGAAATATCAAGCTTCTCAGCCGCCTTGCTCAGCGTACCCAGTTCCGCAGTGTGGACAAACAGCTCTAGCTCTGTGAATCGATCCATCAGCACATATCCCGAAAGGTGGCTGGGTTTTTCATAGGTGAAATAAAGATTTTCATTTTGAGTATTTTATTCCACCTTTCAGCACTTTAGCGTAGTCCAATGAATTCGGGAACAAGCTTCTGCCCATAGCACGTGGCTGTCTCCCAAAGGCGAAGGCTGGCAGCACCTCCTTCTCCCACCACAAATAAAAATACAGGGAGCACTCCCATGCGAAACCTAGATGAGCAGACAATCACCCGAGCCGTTCTGGAGCGAAACTGCGGCACAGAAGACCGTCGACTTCACGAAATCATGACGTCTCTCGTACAGCACCTTCACGCGTTCGCCCGCGAGACCAAGCTGACAGAGGAAGAGTGGGAAAAGGGTATCGAGTTCCTGACAGCAGTCGGTCAAATATGCACCCCAACTCGCCAGGAATTCATTTTGCTCTCGGACACCTTGGGGTTGTCCACGCTTGTCACCGCACAGAACCACAAGAAGCCTGCTGGGTGTACCGAAGCGACCGTGTTCGGCCCCTTTCACGTGGCCGATGCCCCTCACTACGATTTGGGGGAGGACATCAGTGGTGGCCTGCCTGGTACACCCTGGTTCGTCAAAGGCAAAGTACGAACCACCGATGGCACCCCGATTCCCAACGCCACGATTGAAGTCTGGCAAGCAGACGAAGCTGGTTTCTATGACGTCCAAAAGCCTGATTTGGATAACTACCAAGGCCGAGCAATAATCCAGGCGGACGCACAGGGTCTCTACCACTTCAAGTCGATCGTGCCCGAGTGTTATCCAATTCCCCACGACGGCCCTGTCGGCAAGATGCTGGAGGCGTTGAACCGTCATCCATGGCGTCCAGCCCACCTGCATTTCATGATCACCGCTCCGGGATTCCAGCGCCTGGTCACGCACGTATTCCGTGAAGGCGGCGACTACCTCGACTCGGATGCTGTTTTTGGCGTGCGCTCGTCACTCATTGCCGACTGGGTTCGCCATGAAAGCGGCATCGACCCTTATGGCAAGGAAATCGACTCTCTGTATTACACCCTGGATTTCGATTTCATCCTGCACCACGCATAGCCACGCTAAACGACTTCAAACCGACACAGGCCTGCACGGCTTTGCAGGCCGCCCTTGCTCTAAGTATCTAATTGACCTCGGAGAGGACTATGCAACGGATCAAACACATCGTCATGTGGAATCTGCGTGGCGAAAATGAGCAGGAGCGCTCCACCAATATCGAGAAACTGAAGTCTGCGTTTGAAAGCATCCGGACGGAAATCCCCGGTTTGAGAACCTTAGAAATCGGAGTTGATATCAGCAAGATCGACTATGCGTGCGATGTGGTTCTTTACTCCGAGTTTGACTCGGCGGAAGCACTGGAGGGATACGCAAGTCATCCGGCTCACCTTCGAGTTCGTGAGGAACTCGGAAATTTGCGCATTACAAGGCATCAAGTGGATTACTACATCTAGGCGCTCACGCTGCCTTGTGCAGCTGCAACGCCTTTCCACTCAGTTTCTCCATCAAATAAAAAGAATCTGGAACAGTCGCGTGAACACACCGCTCCCCCTACGAGCACCTCCCTCTGCCCGATTCTTTAGTGCCGCGCTGTGCACTTGGTGGAGCGATGCCCCACCAGCGCCGCAGTCAAGTTGCAGCATGAAGGGTGTCGACAACCAGAGGTAGTACAGCGCTGCCTTTCTCGGCTTCCGAATACACGCTCTGGATTTCTGTCTTAGAGCTACCGGAGCCTGACTTACGCTTGCACTCTTATCTGGTAAAGACGTTGCACTCAATTTCCCGGCTTAAAAAGGTATCCAATTATGAAAACAAACCTTGCTGGCAAAGTCGTTCTGATTACCGGTGCGGCAAAAGGAATCGGCCGCTCAACCGCGCTCGCATTCGCCGCAGAAGGCAGCCATCTGGCCCTGCTGGATTGGGACGCTGACGCTCTCGCAGAGCTGAAAGCGGACACTGAAGCGCTGGGTGTTACGGTATCGGTTGCGAAAGCCGATCTCAGCACCCTGACTGGCGTGAACGAGGGCATCGATCATGTGCTCGCTACCTATGGCGGAAAAGTCGACGTCCTGGTGAACAACGTCGGATCGGGCGCGGTGCGAATGTTCGATGACCTCACCGATGAAGATTGGGAAGCAACCATGCAACTCAACTTCATGAGCTACGTCCGTGCTTGCCGCAAAGTCCTACCAATCATGCGAGCCCAAAAAAGTGGCGTGATCATCAATAACGCATCCGACCTCGCCAGACAGCCAGAGCCCTGCCCACTGGACTATGCCGCCTCTAAAGCAGCTGTCTTGGCGGTCACAAAGGGGCTGGCTCGCAGTGAAGGCCCACACATCCGTGTAAACGCGGTAGCTCCAGGCCCAATCTGGACACCGTTCTGGACAAAGTCAGGCGGCTTTGCCGAAACCATGGGCAAAGTTCATGGCATGGAACCCCAACTGGCCGTCGAGCACGAACTCTCCCTTCGCCAACTCCCGCTCGACCGTCTCGGTACGCCTGAAGAAGTTGCAAACGTCATTGTCTTCATGGCATCCGACCTCGCCTCTTTCGTGACTTCGAGCGTCTGGGGCGTGGATGGCGGCAGCATCCGCTCGGTGATTTGAGATTTGACCTCACCCTCCAAGCTCAACGGAGTGAATCGCCCCACCGGTAGAGGGTGGGGCAGTAATTGCATACAACGAGGAGTCAAAAATGTCACAGAAAGTCACCAGCGAAACCAAGCTAGGCGTAGCGTGTCTAGGCATTACCCACCCCCATACGTCCGGGCGCGTGAAGGCTTTTCAGCGCATGCCCAATGTGCAATTTCTTGGCGCGTATGATGACAGCCCTCTGCTAGAACCGTTCGTGGACGCACTCGGTTTACAAGCGCGCAGCAAAGAGGAAATCCTGAACGATCCGAATGTACACGTCATCTTGGTGCATCCGAAAAGCTATCTGATGGCTGACTGGACGATCGAAGCACTCGAAGCGGGAAAAGCCGTACTCTGCGAGAAACCAGCAGGGCGCCGCTCAGAAGACACCGCTCGGATCATAGAAGCGGTGCAGCGCACCGGCAACTTGTTCCAGGTTGGGTATTGCTGGAGGTTCACACCTTCAGTGGAGAAAATGCAGGAGGTTTTGCAGAGCGGAGAAATAGGCAAGGTTCTCCAGGTGCGTGCTCATGCCGGGTGCTCACATGAGGAAGCCGATACGAATCACATGAAGCAGCCAGGTGACCTTGGCGGCGCTTTTTACGTAATCGGATGCCACACGATTGACCGCATTCTTCTCCACTTTGGCATGCCCAAGTCGGTCAACGCGCGTATCACCAAATTCGAA
This sequence comes from Pseudomonas sp. P4_B3, assembly GCF_056402295.1. Classification (NCBI taxonomy): domain Bacteria; kingdom Pseudomonadati; phylum Pseudomonadota; class Gammaproteobacteria; order Pseudomonadales; family Pseudomonadaceae; genus Pseudomonas; species Pseudomonas sp. P4_B3. Next base: position 91,580 of record NZ_JBFUHR010000015.1, on the reverse strand, counting down.
GGACAGATGAGCGACTCTGCGCGTGAGGACGCCGCCGCAGCAGTACTCAACTATGACGACAAGATCGTAACGATCGACTTCACATCCTGGGATCCCATGCCTTGGACTGAGAGCTGGGATATCACCGCTTACGGCACACATGGCGTGATGCACTCAACGCCCATGCCAGCGTCCTACAAGCTCTACCATGACGGTAAATTTGGCTATCCACAGGGTTGGACACACTGGAACGAAACAAGCTTTCCGGAGATATGGGCAGTGCGCAAAACAGTGTACTCACCCGAGATCGCTGAGATTGGTAACCCCGTGTATTTCGATCGAGAGGCCGCAGCCTTCGTCAACTCCCTAAGAAACGGATTGCCATCCCAAGTCCCCGCCACGCAGGCCCACAACATCAACGTGATCCTCGAAGCGCTTTTCGAGTCGGCAGCCCAACGCGGACAAGAAGTGATGCTCAGTTAGATCAGCCCCTCACTCCCAGTCGTGCTCGTCACGACTAGGGAGATGCTGGTTATTTTCATTGAGAGCACAACAGTATTTTTCTCTGCTGAGCTCAGCAGACTCAAGCAAAAAAGTCGCGTTCGCACCCGAATCTGGTTCGCGCATCCGTAATCTCTCGCTTTGAGTAGTAGAGGCATGCGCGACACATGGAGTAGCTATGTGTAACAAACACAAGATGAAAGCGCTCTTGATGAGTGGCCCTTCTCAACTCAACTTGGGTGAGGTCGACGCGCCGGTAACCAAGCCCGGAGAGATCATCGTCAAAACTGCGTATGTTGGCATTTGCGGCACTGACTCCCATCTGTATTCGGGAAACAGTTTCTATATTGAAAAGGGCTACATTCAATATCCGTTTATCTTCGGACACGAATACACCGGCATAGTGGTTGCAGTTGGCGAAGGCGTCAAACACCCGCAAATTGGTGCCCGCGTGGTCGGCCACAGCATGGTTCCATGCCTAAAATGTGACCGATGTCAGCGAGGAAAACGACAACAATGCCGAAACCTCAAGGAAGTTGGCCAGCGTTTTATGCCCGGAGCTGCTGCTGACTACATCGCAGTTCCGGACTATGCGGTAACAGTCGTTCCCGGTGGCGTCTCGTTGAAATCAGCCACCCTTACCGAACCGATGGTCAGCGCATACAGCGCGTGTGCTCGCACTCAGATCAACATGACTGACAGAGTCGCCGTGATCGGCTCAGGCACCTTGGGCCTTATGAGCCTGCTCGTGGCAAAACAGACCGCCCGTACAGTCGATGTGATTGGTCTTGCTGAGTCAGAACTCCAGTTTGCACTTGAACTGGGGGCAACACATGTTCTGTCCCCGAAAAAAGCTCAGCGTAATAACTACGACGTTGTCATCGAAACCTCCGGCACAGGGTCGGCTATGAGCCTGGCGTGCGACATCGCTGATATGGGCGCTCGGCTCGCGCTTATAGGGCTTGCAAGCGCCCCTTCGAAGAATGTGAACCAGGCAGACATTGCGTTAAAAGATCTGACAATTCATGGCATTTTGCACGGCATTGATTGTTATGGCGAAACGCTCAGCCTTTTTGCCAGAGGGAAAATCGATCCGGAACGGCTAATCGCGCAAATAGCTCCCCCTGAGTCAGCGGTGACGCTGCTCGAACGCATGAATGAGTCAGGCCAAACAGCTCCGAAGTTCCTGATCCAGTTTGCTGGTGAGTAAAGTAGAACTGGATTGTTATCGACGTCGTACGAAAAATCCGTTTGCGTACGTCACTCGATCACCTGGCCGTTAGCTCACTATCCCATTCCGTCGGCTTTCATTGAACGCACGACAAATCCCAACTTCATTGCCCTTCAATTCAATCGACGCGAAACATCAATCCAACGCGCCTCGTTCAGCTCGAACCACCAGTTCGTCCACCACCCGCCGAACCTTGGGCAGCAGGTGACGCGTCTGTGGCCAGACTGCATGAATTTCTACATCTCCAGGGCTGTATTGCTCCAAAACAGGTACCAGACGCCCTGCCTGTAGATGATCGCGCACCAGAGAGCTGGGCATCTGACAGATGCCGTGACCAGCGACTGTCATGGCAACGATTGCATCACCGTCACCCACCTCATGGGTACCCGGAGGAATGATCCTCGTGAGCTGTCCGGCATTATCAAGAACGCTCCAGCTTAACCGCTGCCCTTTCCGGAAATTCACTATGCAGCTGTGGTTCTGCAAGTCCTCCAATGACTCAGGACAGCCGCGCTTTTCAAGATACCGTGGCGCAGCACAAATGATCTGTTTTTGAACTGTTAAACGGCGCGCTATGAGGCCGCTGGAGTCCTTCAGCGTTCCGAATCGGATGCTCAGATCAATGCCCTCTTCAATCAGATCAATTACATGATCTGTGAACGTCACTGTCAGCTTGAGCTCGGGATTGGTATCGATGATGTCTAGCAACACCGGAAGGACAATACTTCGCCCATAGGCTGCTGGAAGATCGATTCTGAGTCGTCCGCTGGGCGTTTGCTGATGGCTGGTCAAGAACGCTTCCGCTGCCAGAATCTCGTCCAAAGCCACTGAGCAGCTTGCAAAGTAAGCCTCGCCATCCACCGTGAGCCCGAGGCTACGAGTGGTGCGGTGGAACAGTTTGCAACCGAGTCGCTCTTCCAGTTTCGCGATGCTCTTCCCCACCGCCGATTTCGTGATGCCAAGGCGATCAGCCGCAACGGTAAAACTCCCCGCGCGGGCTGCCGCGACAAAAATCAGGACACCACTGAGAGCTTGTTCGACCTGAGCCATTGTCAACCTTTAGTCAACTCTATAAGGAGTTTTATGTAGTTTATCACACCGAATCTCTACCTTAATCTGATCCACGTTGATTCACAACCTGGATACAGAGGATTCGAAATGACTACTCAAAACATTGAACTGTTGGCAGCCTACTGGACAATTGCTGGCGATATTTACCCGATGGGCCCAAGCGAAGTCAGCCCATTTTCCTTCAAGGATCGTATGGAGGCTGCCGCAAACGCAGGCTTCAAAGGTATCGGCCTGGTTCACAATGGGATGATGGATACAGTCGACAAGATCGGCTTCCCGGCCATGAAGCAGATCCTTCAAGACAACGGTATCAAACACGTTGAGCTGGAGTTCCTTGTTGACTGGTACCACAGCGGTGAGCGCCGTCGTCAGTCGGACAAGGTGCGCCAAGAGCTGATTCACGCCGCCAAAGAACTGGGCGCTCGCTCCATCAAGATTGGCCCTGGTATTGGCGAAGACGTCGCAGATATCAAGTTGATGATCAAAGAGTTCACCCTGCTCTGCCAACAAGCAGCAGAGGTCGGTGTGAACATCGTACTGGAGATCATGCCTTTCAGTAACGTCCGCACGGTAGAGACCGCACTGGCCATCGTGGAAGGCGCGAATCAGCCTAACGGTGGCATTCTCCTGGACATCTGGCACCTAAACCGTGGCGGCGTCGATTTCAGCGAAATCGCCAAAATCCCTGCACGCTTCATCAAGTCGATCGAGCTCAACGACGCCCACAAATATGCCGTAGAACCATTGTGGATGGACACCATTCACAAGCGCTGCTTGCCAGGTGAAGGTGTGTTCGACGTGCAGGCTTTCATCAAAGCAGTCCAGGCGGCTGGCTACGAAGGCCCATGGGGTCTGGAAATCCTTTCTGACGTTGAGCGCAAGCTTCCACTGGAAATCATGGCCAACCGCGCTTTCCAGGCGACCATCAAACAGTTCGATAAGTAAGTTTGAGCCGTGATGCCGAGCTTTTAGTCATCAATGGCTGAAAGCCGGTTTTTCATCTCTTCACTGGAGCTTGAAACCATGAGCACTGAAAAAACCCTCGAAGTCATTCGCAATTTGTTCACAAAGATTTCCAGTGGCCAAAGCCCAGAATCTATTTCAGAGAGCTTTTGCCCAAACGTTGATTGGAGCATCCCCGGCGCGCCAGATATCGCCCCTTGGGTTGGAGAGCGTAAAGGTCGTCAGGCGGTAGCCGCGTTTTACCGAGACTTCGGCCAATACCTCCAGCCAATCAGCTTCGATATCACCACGGTGATGGCCGAGCATGAGCGCGGCGTCGCTCTCGGCTCGCTGGAGTGCAAGGTGCTGCGCACCGGTAAGACGATTACGAGTGAGTTTGCGATCGAATTTGAGGTCACCGACGATCTGATCACTCGCTATCGCTTCTTCGAAAACTCCTACGGCGTTGCAATAGCGGCCCAATGACTGTCGCCATGGACTTGGTTCGGGCTTTTGGCTTTTGGATTTTGCACTCGCCGTCCAACCACTCCAGGTACAGCTCTACTCCGAGCACCCACACGCAGTGTGGGGCAGGAACAAGCTTGATGGCCTGACCTTCCTGAGGTCACTGATCACTTATCCCCGCCCCGCTAATCCACAAGTCATCTGCACCCACCAGAACTACAGATAGGACTTCAACATGGAAGCACAGCATTTCGTCGCACTCCTCGGCAGCCTGAGAAAAGCCTCGTACCACGGTACTCTGGCTCGCTCGCTGCAGTCGCTTGCTCCAGAGGGGGTATCAATCGAACTCCTCGGCCCAATCCAAGAAATTCCACATTACGATGCGGACGTTCAGGCCGAAGGCTTCCCAGACTCCGTAGTCCGGATGGGCCAGTCCATCAAACAAGCTGACGCAGTCATCATCGTAACCCCGGAGTACAACTACTCCGTACCAGGGGCGCTGAAGAACGCCTTGGATTGGATATCTCGCCTTCCTGAGACACCTTTTGCAGGCAAGCCGGTGGCGATTCAGAGCGGATCGCCTGGCATGATCGGTGGTGCAAGAGCGCAATATCATCTGCGCCAGATTTTGGTATTCCTCGACGCGATGGTGCTAAACAAGCCTGAGATCATGATCAGCCAAATCCCCGCAAAGGTTGACCAGGAGCTAGGACAAATTACTGACGAAGCGACTAAGAAACTTATCGCCTCCCAGCTGACGGCGCTCAGCCGAACTGTTGGCATGCATAGGGCTTGATGGGCCTGTAGCCAATGCGAAACATTAATCCGAGTACCGGTAGTTGCTTAGTTAGTGCAGTTGCAACACCGAAGTAAGCATTGCATAAATCAGGAGCACCATGACAGCTCTCTCCATTCTTGACCTCGTACCTATTAATGCCGGCAGCACTCTTGCGCAGACCTACGCGAACTCGGTAAAGCTGGCTCAGCATGTCGAGCAATGTGGCTTCCGCAGATATTGGCTGGCTGAACACCACAACATGCCAGGGATCGGCTCCTCCTCCACCACCTTGCTCATGAGCCATTTGGCTGCCCACACGAAGTCGATCCGACTTGGCTCGGGGGGGATCATGCTACCAAACCACGCCCCACTCTTGATTGCCGAACAATTCGGCACCTTGGAAACGCTCTACCCTGGCAGGATTGATCTTGGGGTAGGTCGGGCACCGGGGGCAGACCAAGCTACTACACGAGCGCTGAGAAGGTCGTTAGATGCGCACCCGAACCAGTTTCCAAACGACGTTCTAGAGATTCTCAACTACTTCGAAGGAAAAGGTCATCAAGGTGTACAAGCTGTCCCAGGCGCCGGCCAAAACATCCCAGTCTGGATTTTGGGATCGAGTACATACGGCGCAAGCCTTGCAGCGGAGCTCGGCTTACCCTATGCGTTCGCTTCTCACTTCGCACCGAGGATGATTGAAGAGGCACTATCGGTCTACCGCAGGAAATTCAAACCCTCTCGCCATCTTTCCAAACCTTACGTCATGGCAGGGATCAATGTGTTCGCCGCAGACACTCGGGCAGAGGCTGAAATGATCGCGAGCTCCCACCGTAAATGGGTGGCAGGGGTTCACACAGGTCAGCCAACGCTATTGCCGGCACCTGAAGAAGGCTTCATGGAACGGATATCGCCGAATTTACGCCAGAGCTTGGAGCAAGAGCTCGCATTCACGGCAATAGGCACTTCGGATGACGTCCGTAGCGGCCTTGTGCAGTTCTTAGAATTCACTAAGGCTGACGAGCTCATGATCGACGCCCGGATCTATGATCCACAAGCCCGCTGTCGATCCTACCAACTTGCAGCAGAGTCCATAGCCGATCTTTTAAGCTAAATCGATGAAGACCTCACGCACGGACAGCTAGTAATATGCCCCCCGGTCGCAGCTGTCGTATGCCAGCTAGCAAGGCTCGACCAAGCGATTAATCGTCCATCCCTCATTCAAAGAGTCCTGCTCAATTACAACAAAAGCCCTCGACGGGCCTTTGTTGTACTCAAACCAAAATCACTTGGTCAGCCAGGACTCAACGGTCGCGGAGCCGTATTCTGCTTTCCATTCCTTCAGCGTTCTGTGATTGCCGCCTTTGGTTTCGACGACTTCGCCAGTGTGAGGATTTTAATAGATACTCACCTGGCATGGCTCACGAGTGCGGACGTTTTCAGAAATAGGGCCGAGTCACACAGTACTTGCTCCACCTTCAATGCTGGCCATCCAAGGTAGATCACAACACGTTGTCCGCATCTTGATTTGATCCTCCCATCTCTCAGCTATAGCTCCTGGTACGCTGACCTCTTCCACTGAGGAATCACGATGGCGAACGCAGACCTACTCCCTTCCCTACTATTCAAGATCAATCAGAACCAGCTAGCCCTCGAAGCCGCGATCATGGAGATTACCCTTTGGGTCGAGCAGCGTGGCTCAGGTGAGGTTGGGGGCAATGTGCGCGGCGCGCTGGCAAGGCTCAGCAAAAACGAAGAGTTCATCAACATGGCATTAGCGGTGCTCATGACGCTTGAGTGAGTAGGTCTCAAGTTTGGTTGACTGCGTGTGGCCAAGTGGTAAATCCAGCTCCGATAAAGCCCACATCATTACATATGTGGGCTTTATCGGCCTACCACACTGAATAAATTAAAAATATGTAAAACTTCGAAACGCACATTAAATCAAACACACTAAACTTTCTACTTTTCGGGAGAGTTCATGCTTTGAGTTTAAATATTGAGCGTTCTTCCTGATCCAGCTGTGCTGTGAGATCAATTTCCCAAGTCAGATATCGGCGGGCAGCCTCTTTGCTTTCCTGCAATTGATGCTCAAAAAACAAGTAATCAATGCAGTCGGCGTACGTCGGATTTTCCGGTGTCGACTCTGTCGGCAACCCCAGTCTCAACCAAGCATTGAAGCCACCTCGCAAGATACGCACATCAGTGACTCCCGCCCTGAGCAGGTCACCTCCAGCCAGCCTGGCGACCCTCGGATCATCTGCAATCAGGACAACTGGCAAAGGCAAACCAGATGCGGCTTTTAGCAATGAAGGTCGAATTGACCAGATAGAGTTTTCAGCATGGAGTTTGCGGTATTGCGTACTAGACCTTAGATCGTAGGCGATCAACTGCCCACTCGCCAAGCCCTCGGCCACCTCTCCACAACCGATCCACTGGAGCGATGGCAAGGCATCTTGCAGGGCATCAACTCCAGGCAGTACCGCATTAACCCCTTCTTTAAGCACATAGACCTGCCATCCCATCTGCTTAAGCCAACTTGCGGTTACCAGCGCACGTACTTGCTCGGAATCAAACAGAACTACACGCGCATTGCGTACGCCGACAAACTCGTCGGTGGCCTGTACAAGTTGGCCACCCGGTGTGTGTTGAGCGCCTGGAAGTGAACCCGCTTGGAATTCCTCCTCCGTACGGACATCACATAAAAACACACAGCGATCATCGTCCTGTAGCCACTGGCTGAATGTTGCAGCATCCACGACTGGGACATCATAGCGTAAGGCCAATCGCTCAGCGGCCTGTCGAGTCGCTGGTTGAGCTTCACGTGATTCAAGCGCGGGATAGCAGTCCTGACTCCCATACTGAAGAGGAAAATCAGCGAGAAACCACCCTTGCGTTCCATTCTCTAGTGCATACACGGGGTTTTTGACGCCAAAATTGATCAGCGTTTGAGCACCGATCAGGCTGCGAGTACGGCCAGCACAATTGATGACTATCTTTGTACTTTCCTCAGGCGCCAGATGCTGAATACGATAGGCAAGCTCACCATTCGGACAGCACGATGCGCCTGGAATGTTCATTTGCTGGAATTCGTCATAAGGGCGACCGTCAAGGACAATAAAATCCTCGCCGCGCTCCCTCATCCTTACCAACTCAGACGCACTGATTTGTGGGGTATGGTGAATTTGCTCAACTAGTTCACCGAATGTTTTTGATGGAACATTGACACCACCAAACAGCTTAAAGCCCGAGGATGCCCACGCCGCGTTCCCACCTTCAAGTAGCCAAACGTTGGTATAGCCTAAGGCAGTCAATCGCTGAGCCGCTAGCGTAGACACATTACTGTCGCCGTCATCACACAGCACAACCCTTACATTTAAATGCGGCACCAGTCTTAAGATATCAATTTCTAGTCGRCTGTAGGGCAAATTACTCGCCAAAAAAATATGCGCATTACTGAACTGCCCAAATTCACGCACATCAAACAGCGCAATTTCCGCACCATCGTGAAGCCACTTTTTCAGTGTTTGCGAATTAACCTTCGAAGTCATTTTCTCACCTTTATTATTTCTGCCAATTGTCTACGGTGATTAAAGGCATGCGACTGCATGAATTATTTTTTGGATCGAACATCAAACGTTCCTGCAGTTCCTCCACCGGACGCCCATACAAGTGAAGATGGCGTACAACTGTCGACCCGGTATTCATAACTGCATGAATATCATCCGGAAAAATCCCAATACTCTTATGAGGGCCAACTTCTATCACGCCACACTCGATGATCTTAGCGAACCCCGATTGCGTCCCATCATCGATCCTTTGATAGAGATAGTTAGTCTCAATGCCTTCCACCGAAGCGATACACGCCCACGTGGTATGATTATGAATCGGCGTTCGTTCTCCAGGACTCATCACATTCAAGTACAAAGCGATCCCGGTTTCTACATCCTGATGAATTAGATAAAATGTAGTCCGTTCCGGAGGGGTCGCTATCGGAAACTCAGATGTCAACCAAAAAGCACTCTCGGCAGCCAAGCTGACAAGCTCGCATTGTATACGCTCCAACGAACGGCGATTTAAAACTGAATCAGTGATAATGCTCTTAACTTTATTAATACAGTCGCCCACGGACAACGTTCTACTGTCAGCATTATTCATATTTAGAGCCTCACAGAACATTCCTACAGATTTTATTCGTTGCACAATTGACGAGCCATTGCAGACATTGGCGAAAGAATATCGGATAAAAAACTTTTTGCTCGCGGGTGCTCCGGCATTTTGAAAAATTGCTCAGGCTTGGCCTGTTCGATGATTTCCCCTTTATCCATGAATATCACCCGATCTGATACTTCTCTAGCAAAACCCATTTCATGCGTCACGCACGCCATGGTCATACCATCCTTGGCAAGATCTTTCATGACCTGTAAAACCTCCCCAACCATTTCTGGATCCAGAGCGCTGGTAGGTTCATCAAAGAGCATCACCGGCGGGCTCATTGCAAGAGCTCGTGCAATGGCCACACGTTGCTGCTGACCACCAGAGAGCTCTGAGGGATAGGCTTCAGACTTGTTGGCTAGTCCTACCCGACATAGCAGGGACATTGCCAACTCACGAGCCTCCTCTTTAGGCATCTTTTTAATTCTGATTGGAGCCAGCATACAGTTCTGCAGCACGGTCAAATGTGGAAATAAATTGAATTGCTGAAAAACAAAACCGATATTACTTCGAAGCTTATTTACATCAACACCTTCTTCATGAATATTTGTTCCATTGATAATTATTTTTCCATCCTTAATATCCTCAAGTCGGTTCAGTGTCCGAATCAAAGTTGACTTTCCTGATCCTGACGGCCCGCAAATCACGACGACCTCTCCCTTGGCGATCTCGGCGGTTACTTCAACCAGTGCGTGATAGGTGCCGTACCACTTATTTACTTTATCGATACTAATCATCTACTTCCCCACGTATCCGCGGACAGAGAGGCGTCTCTCCAACCAATAAGAAAACCTAGAAATACCAAAGCACAAGATAAAATATGTCATAGCAAGCAAGGTATATACTTCGGCAGGTTTGGTAATGACCCTTGAGTTGATTTGCTCGGCCACAAATGTCACCTCAGACAGGCTCACCACATAACCGAGGGAGGTGAGTTTAATAATTGCAACAAACTCTCCCACCAAGGAAGGCAACATATTTCTAAGCACTTGAGGCATAACGACCAATCTCATGGCCGACATGTATGGCAAGCCTAGAGCACGAGCGCTTTCAAACTGCCCTTTGGCCAAGCAGCGAATACCCGAGCAGATAATCACGGAAATATACACAGCCTCAAACACAACCAGCGACACCAGCACCGTCTGAAATTGACCTGGGGCTTCACCAATAATGATTGGCAGTAAAAAATAAATCCAAAATATGATCATCAGCAACGGCGTTGCACGAACCAGGCACACGAAGCCAACTACAGGCAGCCGAAGAGCGCGATAGGGGCTTGCCTGACAAAAACCTAATACCACGCCCAATGGAAAAGACAAGACAAGCGCTAAAATGGAAATAATAACGGTCATCGATAGCCCACCCAGTGGGCCATGGGGATACTGACCGATCAAATAATATAAGCCGTACTCTCTAATGATATCCAACACGTTCAGGCCCTACCCATTTGGAATTTCCGCTCACAGATAACAGCACCGGCATTTATCACCAGAGAAACCACAATGTAGCCGAGGGTTGCAAAGGCGTAAGGCTCAAAACCCTTGAATGTCACGCTTTCCACCTGCGCCGCTTGAAACATCATTTCCGCGACACCTATAACCATAGCGATACTTGTGTTCTTCCAAAGATTCAGCGTTTGACTGATGAGCGGGGGTGCGATAGATCTCAATGACTGTGGAATGATCACCAAGTGCATCGTCTGCAAAAAAGAGAATCCCAGCGAACGAGCGGCTTCCGTTTGCTCTTTGGCTATACCGCGAATCCCACTTCGAATATCTTCTGCCATGTAAGCCGCCGTATAGAGAACCAAGGCTATAAGGGCACTTACCATTTCGACATTTTGTTCATACAGCCAACCCTTAATAGATTCGGGAAGGACTTCCGGGGCACCAAAGTACCAAAACAACATGTGCGCTAATAATGGAACGTTCCGAATCCCTTCCACATAAGCCGTGCCAATAGCTCGTACAACTGACCACGGAGACATGCGAAGCACTGCGATGACCATTGCCAAAGGCAGCGACAGCACCAGCGTAAGCAAAAGTAGTTTGATTGACAGAAAGAACCCACTTACTAGCCAGTCGTGGTATTCCCCATTTAATAACATGTACCAAGCAAATGACTGCATAATCTATATGCCTGTAAGTTACATAGCCAATTTATACCAGCCCGTTTAGAACTACCGGGCTGGTCATGAGTGGAGCGTCAAGCCCAATGGTTATTTGATACGTGATCAGCTATCTGTGCCAGCGATCTTGAAATCACGTCGATCAAAATTTATTTCCGTATTTGGGCCAAACCACTTCATGAATAGCTTTTCGGCCTCTCCTGCCCCCTCAAGTTCGGCGAAAACCTTATTGACTTGAGACAACAGTGCTGGCTCATTCTTTCGAACACCCACCCCCAGATTTTCTATTGAAATACTTCCTGGCAATAGAACGAATCCTGCTCCTTTTTCGCCGAGCGCAGCCCGACTTGTCAGCAAGCCGATTTCATCGGTGCAGTACCCAACACCTTTACCCTGAACAAAGGCTAAGAACGCTTGGGTAGTAGTATCAAAAGAAATAACCCCAACTCCGGGGAGTTCCTTCTTCAAGTTCTGCTCCATCGTACTACCTTTGGTAGTCAGCACCTTCCTTCCTGAGAACTGAGAAAAATCATTGATACCACTGTCCTTTTTCACCATCACCTTTGCGCCGGTAACAAAATAGGCGTGTGAGAAATCGATGACTTCGGCGCGTTCTTTGGTTTCGGTCAACTCCGCAAGCAATACATCAACTCTACCTTGTTGCAACTCGGGTATGCGGGCTGCAACCGCCAAGGTTTTCATAACGGGTTTTACATTCAAACTCTGAGCCAGCCGACTACAAAGATCTACTTCATAGCCAACCAGTTGACGGTCATCCTGATTAACAAAACTGAAGCCTCGGGAAACGCCCAATGTCCCACAGACCAACTCACCCTTGCTCTTTATATCAGCAATTTGATCGGCATATGCCGAGACTGGAATCCAGGCACTGAGTAACAACGCCGACATACCGAATCGAACACCAATTTTCCAATTCATACAGACCTCTTGCAACATGGTTGAATTTATTTTAATTGTTAACCACAGACATTAAGCGTACAACAATACATCTTCAGTAACGCTACCAGCTTTTAAATGACACACCTCATTCTGGAGACAGCATTAATCAGAGTCGCTCTAGTACAACCAAGATTGACTCGCATAAAACCCTCTCCGCCCGCTCCAAACTTCACGCCGCTGTCAAACCAGACCCCGGCCTCGTGCAGCATAAACTCATACAGTTCTTTATCTGCCATCTTCAAGCCACGACAATCGAGCCATGCCAGGTACAGCGCATCTGAATTAAACAACTTCAAGACTGGCATATGCTTTTGTATTTCAGCGTTAAAGTACTGGTGATTGCCTTCAATATAGTCCAGCAAGCTTTCCAACCAAGGAGCACCGTGCCGATAAGCAGCTTCGCATGCGATCATCCCCAGCGTGTTGACGCCGTGATTACCATTAGCGTCCAACTCATGGGACAGCCTTTCACGCAATAGCGGATTAGGTACAAATATATTAGAGACCTGCAAACCTGCTAGATTGAACGTTTTACTTGGCGCCGTGCAGGTAATGCTGTTCTGAGCAAATTTTTCGCCTAAGCTGGCAAAGGGAATATGTTTTTTTTGGCGATTGAAAACCAGATCCTGATGAATTTCATCAGACACCACCAACACCTTGTGGCGTATGCAAATTTCCCCCATTGTCCGTAATTCATCCTCAGTCCAGACTTTACCGACCGGATTGTGTGGGTGGCATAAAATGAAAAGTTTCGGTGCATGTTCTTTGATTACAGCCTCAAAGACTTCTGGATCAAACAGGTACTCACTGCCGTTTTCCATCAGGGGTGCATTTACAACGACCCGCCCTGTTGTACGTGGCGTTTTGTGAAAACGGCCATATACGGGCATCTGCATCAATACGCCATCACCTTCGGCCGTGAAGGCGCGGATAATTTGTGATAGGGCTGCCACAACGCCAGCCGTTTGCAAAACCCAAGCCGGGTCTACCGTCCAGTTAAATCGATTTTGCTGCCAATTAATGACGGACTCTGTGTACGCTTTGCTGACGCAAGAGTAGCCAAATACACCATGGCTTACCGCGTCTGCGAGGGCTTCCAGAACAACAGGGGGGGCTCGAAAATCCATATCGGCCACCCACATCGGAATGGGCGCCGTTCGAGCCGACGAGCTCGCAAGATCCAATCCTGGATAGCACCACTTTTCCGAACTGGTTTCGCTTCTGTCTACGGTGACATCAAAATCAAATTTCATATTTTCATCCGAAGAAAAAAATTAGCGATACTCTCTTTACCCATCGAACTGTCATACCGGAGCGTGCCCTGCCCCCTGAGCGCAACTCATGTCACCGTTGCTTCAGCTCATTGAACAGCAATAAATGCCCCCAACGTAGCACCACTTCCGAGAAATCAAGGGGAACCAATTTCAGGCAGGAGGCCACCAATTGGTTCCCCCATAAACTCCTCCTCTACGATTGGCTCATGATGCTTGGCACTACCAGCGCGCAGGCTCTGCTGTGCTACTCGGAGAGCGGCAGTCTGGTGAAATACATCGATATTGGAAGGTCAGCAGGGGCTATACTGAAGCGTCTCTCGCCCCAATCCAGATCCGGGTGTAACTATTGAAATCAATCGTCAGTGAGTTGTTGTTGCTTCGGATGAGTGCGCCTTCAGATGAAGCAACGTACAAAAGGCTGTACCGCCATTTTCGAGCAGCCATTCTTGATGGGAGTATTGCGCTTGGCCAACGGCTTCCAGCCTCACGAGACCTTGCCAGCGAACTAGGCATTGCTCGCAATACTGTAGTGAGTGTTTATAATCAACTTCACGCTGAAGGCTATACACAGAGCAAACAAGGCAGTGGAACCTTTGTCTGTGACCACGTACCGGATGCCTATCCACAAAGTATTTCAAGAAAGCCACAGATTAATCATGAATTACTCCGTACCCTGTTATCAGATCGTGGCAATCGGATAATTCAAGCCGCCCCCACCTCTCCATCAGCCTGGGGCGCATTCATGCCCGGGGTGCCCGATGTCACACTATTTCCTTATCAAAAATTTGCTCGGGGGCTCACCAGAAAGCCCTCCCCTGAGATGCTCGCCTACTCCCACGGCGGTGGCTTGCCAATGTTGCAGGAAGCACTAGCAAACCACCTGAAGATAGTACGCTCGGTACAGTGCGAAGCCGACCAAATCGTTATTACGGAGGGTATACATCAAGCAATAGATCTGACTGTTCGCTTACTTGGAGCCCACCAGGACAATGCGTGGATCGAGGATCCAGGCTACTGGGGAGCGCGCTCCGTATTCATCGCCAATGGCATCAACACAATACCCATCCCGGTCGACCACGAAGGTATGTGCCTGCCTCCAGCCATTGAGGCACCCATCCCGCGCTTTATTTTTGTCACGCCGTCTCATCAATACCCATTAGGTTCTGTAATGTCCCTGGAGCGCAGACTCAAGCTGATTGCGCTGGCACGGGAATGGGGTAGTTGGATTATTGAAGACGATTATGACAGTGAGTTTAGATTTTCAGAGCGCCCCATTCCTGCGCTACAAGGTTTGGAGCAAGATGCGCCTGTCATTTACATGGGAACCTTTAGCAAGACTATGTTCCCCAGCCTGCGCCTTAGTTATATGGTTTTGCCAAAAACACTGGCTCAGGCCTTTAAAACAGCTCACACCTCGCTTTACCGCGAAGGACATATAGTCACTCAATCCGCCGTCGCTCAATTTATTATGGATGGCGACTATGCTTCACATGTCCTTCGGATGCGAAAAACCTATTCTCAGCGCCGCGAAATGCTGGCCTCACTTGTTCAGAGGCGACTGGGCCAGGAATGGCTAACACCCGAAGCAGATAATGCGGGGCTGCATTTGACTCTCAGCCTACCGGAAAACGCGAGCGATACAAAAATTGTAGAGCTTGCACGAGCCAGAGGAATTCTAACTCGCCCACTGTCTCAGTATTACAGCCAAAACAGCCTTACTATGAAACAAGGGCTCCTGCTGGGTTACGCCTGCGTTCCCGAGGAAAAAATCGTCGACAAATTTGAGACTCTATTAAAGAGCATCGTGGCTGGCCTTAAGGAATAAGTGTGGTATTCAGCACAAACTCAAACTGTTTGTAGTTACCACAAAGCCAGCGTGATTCGCTGGCTCGCCTTATGGGAGAGAGATTGCGGCATAACCTCACTCAAACAAAGCTCAGCACACCTCCCAGTACAACCAATTGAACAGTCAGCACGAATGCCAGAATCAGTGGCTTGAGCCCCGCCTTACGCAGGTCGATAAGCCGTGTACTGAAACCAAGGGCACCCATGGCAGCGGCCAGCAGCAAATCATCCAGGCCAATCATCAGCTGATGTACCGACTCAGGTATTGGTAGCCAGGAGTTAATCAGCATGCAGACGATGAAGCCGATTACGAAAGTCGGCACTTTCACTGGTGCTGCCTTCTGACCAGGTGTGGAGCAGCGATTGATCCAAAGCCCTAGGCCGACTAAGAACGGCGCCAGCAACAGCACTCGAATCAGCTTGGCGACGATGGCCGCTTCAGCGGCCTGCGGATCCATGGCCTGACCAGCGGCGACGACCTGGGCCACTTCGTGCAAAGTCGCGCCGGTGAAAATGCCAAAACTGTGGCTAGACCCGAACAAGCTCGGCAATACGCTGAATACCCAGGGATAAATCAACATGCCCAAGGTGCCGAATAGCACCACGCAGGCTACCCCGATGGCCACCTGATCGTTGCGAGCCTTGACCACACCTGCACTAGCGAGAATCGCAGCTGCACCGCAAATAGCATGTCCGGCGCCGATCAGTACAGCGGTTTCCCGCTCCATTCGCAGAACTTTTATGCCAAACCAGATCGCCAGGCTGATCGTCGATAGGATCAAAAGCGCATCGGTGACGAATGCCTGCACGCCTAAGGCTTGCACTTGGTGAATGGTCAGGCGTAAGCCATAGAGTGCAACACCCAGACGCAAGACCGGTTGTTTGCAGAATTGCACGCCGCCAGCAGCAGCCCGGTGCACTCGTTCCGGAGCGAGATTACCTACCACCAGGCCCAGAAGCATCGCCAGGGTCAGTGTGCCGAGCCCGGTGCCGTGTAAAACCGGAGAAGCCGATAACCATTGCGCTAGACCAGCCAGCAGGAAACTACCGGTGACGCCGATAAGCAGGTTGAAGGGCATTCGATTTGAACGGCTCAGAGCTAGCATGACGAAACCTCGTTTGTGGTCAGCCAAGCTTGCAACCTGATATAACTTAAACGAAGCTGTATATTCTTATTGGTAATATCAGGAATTCTGATATGCAATGCCACATCACCCTGCGCCAACTGGCAACCTTCATTGCCATCGTCGAACTCGGCAGCGTAACCCGGGCGAGCAACCACATCAGCCTCAGCCAGGCAGCGACCAGCATGTCCTTGAAAGACCTGGAGCATCAACTCGGTACCCGGCTGTTCGATCGGCACGGCAAGCGCCTGATGCTCAATGAACATGGCCGGCGGTTCTACCCGCACGCCAAAGCAACACTTGAAGGAGCCCAAGAAGCGGAAACGCTCTTCCAGCAGCGACTCACTTGTCACCTGCGCATCGGTGCTAGCACCACTATCGGCGGGTATCTATTGCCAGAACGGTTAGCAGCATTTCTCGCGGCCGAGCCCGAGAGCCGTCTGGAACTGAAGGTAGAAAATACCGAAAGAATTGTTCAGTCGCTTTGTGACTTCAGCGTGGACGTCGGTTTTGTCGAGGGGCCGGTACAGCACCCGGATATCGATGTACGTCCCTGGCGAGAGGATGAGTTGGTCTTGATCGCCGCCCCCGGACATCCGCTTGCACACAAGCCACACCCCAGTGCTGAAGAGCTGGCCAGTGCGCGCTGGATCCTGCGCGAACAGGGCTCTGGTACTCGACGCATGCTTGAGCACTTGATAGGCCCATGGCTCGGCAGTCCGCGACAACTGCTGGAAATATCCGATGCAAATGCCATCAAAAGCTGCGTGATCGCGGGCGCTGGCATCACCTGTGTATCGCGCATCATGGTGCGTAACGAACTCGCCCAAGGCCTGTTGTGCATCCTCCCCTCTCCCAACGGCTCGCTTAAACGCAAACTGTACCGGGTCATCCACAAAGACAAACAGCCAACCCGTGGTCTCGGGCGATTTCTGGATTACTGCGAAACCTAGGACTGAACCCGGTAAGCCGCACAAGATTGAGCACAAGGCCAACGCAACATCTGAGGGCATCGTCGCCTGAACCATCCGTAGCGAAAATGCGAGAATTTATGGCTCTGCAATAATTATTACGGGGCCATAATTTTGAATAATTCACTATGTACTAAATGGCGCTGGTCAGCTGACATGTGATTCGGGCTACCGGCGATTGAGCATCCAAAGTTGATTAAAACGCATCGTAAAGCCATTGCAGGCGTAGTTAAAAAACAAAAAAGGGCCATCACGGGCCCCTTTGGTACTCAAACCAAAATCACTTGGTCAGCCAGGACTCGACGGTGTCTGAGCCGTACTGCGCTTTCCACTCTTTCAGCGTCTTGTGGTTGCCGCCTTTGGTTTCTACCACTTCGCCGGTATGAGGATTTTTGTAGACCTTCACCTGGCGTGGTTTACGTGAGCTGGCTTTAGATTCGGTGGCTGGAGCACGACGACGGGATTGCGGATCAAGCAGGTTGATCACGTCTTTCAGGCTATAGCTGTACTCACTCAGCAATGCACGCAGCTTGGTTTCAAATTCTATTTCTTTCTTGAGGCCAGCATCATCTTTCAGAGCTTCGAGAGCTTGGAGCTGTTCGGCAAGGTTTTTTTCGAGTTGACGAAATTCTGCGAGCTTGGACATGTAAAACCTCCATGTGATCTGGGTTAGCAAGAGAAAAGAGATGTAAAAAAATCTACTCTTTCATCGCTAATACGTTTTAACAGTATCTTATAAAATCCCGGTATCAGCTACTTTGCGACACCGGGGTCGCTGCGATTTATTAGTTATCTCGAACCAAAAGGGTTGTTTTTTCGAGCCTCAGCCGGCTGGATGCAGTCAACTTCTGAAGTCCCAGCTCTCTTGCCATGGCATGGAGTAATGCCTCCCCTGCTTTGCCCTTGGCACGAAGCTCCCGGGCGAGTGCGGCCAATTCATCACCACAAACTTCATCAACCGGACGGATACTCGCCTCATCTCCTGGACGCCGACAGACAATGGCAGAAGAGTCACCAATATGGCTTGGCCAGTAGAACTCCCCCACGTCATCTATCGTCGTACGGTGAGTACTCTTCGCCATCGATGACACCCTTTCTCGGATCTTGGATCCGGTGCGCACCCAGCCATGGGCTCTCGCGACTCGCCGAGCAAGAATCACATCGAGAATAGGCCCTTCCTCATTGATCACATGAGCAATGAGTGCGCTTAATACACCTGAATAGCTGGGTTCAAAAAACGCATCTGGATCCACTCCCTGAATGCTGGAGGCGGGATCACATTCTCGGTAGTAAACGACTTCAGTTGGGGAGTACTGCGATGGGGTAGCACTCACAGTTTGAGGTAGCGAAGCAGCTGCCGCGTAGTGCTGTTTCATTGGAGCTGCACTTTCGTCACTGGCGCTCTCGACAATCATCGATTCAG
This sequence comes from Pseudomonas sp. P4_B3, assembly GCF_056402295.1. Lineage (NCBI taxonomy): Bacteria > Pseudomonadati > Pseudomonadota > Gammaproteobacteria > Pseudomonadales > Pseudomonadaceae > Pseudomonas > Pseudomonas sp. P4_B3. Next base: position 72,676 of record NZ_JBFUHR010000015.1, on the reverse strand, counting down.
TAACTGAACTTGTGACCTCCTCGATCACCTCTATTACTTCCACCACAGCGGCATCCGCTAACAAACGGGCAGCCTCTTCTCGCGCTTCTTGCTCAACCCGTTGAGCACGGCTTAAAGCAAGCAAAGCGGTCAGGCGTTCATGGATGAGATCAGCGGTGCCAACGGCGTTGATCCACCAATCCGTAGACCAGATGCGAAGAATCTCCCATCCAAGACCACGTAATACGTGCTCACGCAGTTTGTCTCTATCTCGCGCGGTGGCGCTGCGATGGTAGGTCGCCCCATCACACTCTACACCGGCAAGATAACGACCTGGCGCATCAGGGTCGACCACGCCCAAATCAATTCTGAATGCTGAAACGCCGACTTGAGTATGCACCTGCCATCCACGGCTAGTGAGTGCACGGGAAACGGCTTCCTCGAAAGGGCTATCGAAGCCGCCAACGCTACCGGTGACAGCTTCAGCCAACGCGCGAGGCCCTCGCTGGGCAAACTCGAGGAAGTGCTTCAGGTCACGTACGCCGATCGCTTGGGTTCGCGTTAGATCTATTTGCTCAGGTTGCAAGCTAGCGAAAACACATAGCTCGTGCCGGGCACGCGTAATTGCGACGTTTAATCGACGCTCGCCACCAGGGCGGTTAATAGGGCCGAAATTCATTGCCAAGGCGCCTGTTGCATCACGGCCATAGGTGGTCGAGAAGTAGATGATGTCTCGCTCATCCCCCTGAACGCTCTCAAGGTTCTTCACGAACAGAGGCTCAAGCTCGGTGTCCGCAAAATAAGCTTCAAGCGAAGGCTCGTTACGACGCGCTTCGTCCAACAAATCCTCAATGAGCTTTTGTTGCTCGCCGTTGAAGGTCACCACCCCAATGGTCAACTTACTTTCCCGGAAACCTGGCGAGCGCAGGCGAGCAACCACATCAGTGACGACTGCACGCGCTTCGATCAGGTTAGTCCTCGACCCGCCCTTGGAATAAACGCCTGCGATCTCGTGCAGTTTGACGGCACGATCATTCGTCACAGGTGATGGGAACGTCACGAGTTTAGACTCGTAATAGCGTTGGTTTGAGAAGGCAATCAAGCTTTCATGGCGACTGCGGTAGTGCCAATTAAGATGACGAGTCGGAAGGTTCGCACTGATACATTCATCAAGAATGCTCTCAAGATCAGCCTCAACGTCTTCATCATCCGCCGTTGATTCCGCCCGATCAAAGAAGGATGTCGGAGGCAGCTGTTTGGGGTCGCCCACCATTACGACTTGCTTACCGCGTGCCATGGCTCCGACAGCATCCCAGACGGGAATTTGCGAAGCTTCATCGAAGATCACGAGGTCAAAGGCACTTGCACCAGGCGTGAGGTATTGAGCAATGGATAGCGGGCTCATCAGCATGCATGGCGTCAGTTTCGTCAGTGCATCAGGGATCTTGGACATCAACTCCCGAAGCGGCAAATGACGAGTCTTCTTACCCATTTCGTACCGCAGTACGCCCCACTCTGAAGAACGAGTAACGGTCTCCGGATTGGGTAGGTCTGCACAAAGGCGAGCTCGCAGCCAGTCCCGGGTCAACGCAGTGAAGCGATCATCCAGGGCTCTGAAATCTCGAATTCGCTGCTCATGTTCAACACTGACAAAACCACGAATGACTGGTTCGTTGTCGACGACTGCGTTCAGCCACCACCGCGCATAATTGGTTTCAAAAGATAGACGGACTTCGCCAGGGTTTACGAGATTCTCCTCCATCGCCTGAACCAGACTTGAAAGACCGGCGCCGATCGCCTCCTCGCGCACCTTGCGCCATGCGCACCAAGCACGAACACCAGGTTCAGATCGAACGATGGCCTCACAGTGATGCAGTAGCGCATCAAGCGTCAGTTGCTGAATGTCCGCTTGCCCTGATTCTGAGAAGCGCCCTGCTGTCGCCAGAACATCCGCACGTTGACGGAGCGACTCAAAGCACTGACGCAATTCAGAACCTGATTGGCAAACCACACCCTCTGGTTCAAGCAGTGCATTGGCGTCGCCGAGCAGTACCTGTATTGCACTGCGATAAGCAGATACGAGCTCAGGCGTTGTGCCGAGCTGCGCTAGTGCGGACGCTAGATTGCCTTGGAACGCGACCGCGTCCGAGACCTTGTCTACTTTGGTTTTAAGACCCGCCCATAGCCCCGAGGTAACAGCACTCAGATCATCAAATTCTGAAAGCGCTTTTTCAACGAGATGTCGTTGCTGGAGCACTGCCAAATCTGCCTGCATGGCCTTTCCGCAGTGGCCGGCTGCCACTGCGGCATGATCACTCTCAAGTCCACCGTGCTCGATCACTGGGCGACGCTCGGTTTGAAAAGCGATAGCAGCGAACAACGATTCAGAGTCGGTGTTAAGCCCAGCCCACAATCCCTCTGTGAGGTCGCCCAGGTGAAGGGGGGCAAGCTCCTGGTCAAGCAAGACAGTGGAGCGCATATGGGAGAGGTCTGATTTCAACTGCTCACCGCAATGCCCTTCAGCGACCACATCAAACCCGGTATCTGTCCAAGGCTCGTCCGACGCTAGACACAACATTGCCTGGCGCAGTTGAATGGCCGCCTTAAGATGCTGCGCAACCGATAGTGCACCTCTCCAGATTTGAGCGCAGTGATCACCCACCTCCAACGCGTCGAGTTTATCGCGCAGGTCACGGATCTGAATCCAGGCGCGCAGGTCTTTGGCCACATCAGGCTCTGCATCACCAGAGACGGCTGTTGAGAGAATCTTTGTGACTTTGCGTGTCCCCAACAGGGACTTGGGCCAGAACGACTGCTCTGCGCTTTGCCAATCCCCGAGTAACTCACGCACATCAAGTGTTTCGATGAAATCGGTGTAGGTCACAGAGAGCTCCTGCGTGACCTCAGCGATGCACTCAAGCATTTCTATTGCTTGGCTCAATGTCTCAAACGTCTGCACTGGCCATGCGGGACTGAGCTGCGACATCAAAGCCCTACGCCTAGCCAAAAGACTGAGGCCTTTTTCAGCAGCATTAACCGTCGAGATGGCCCACACCGGTGAGAGTTGTTGGCAGAGTGCACGATGCTTCTCTACAAGTGTGCTGCTTTCAGTCAGTCGCTGCGCAATCATGCGACCGTCTGGGCGCAGTACGAACCGCCAATCATGTCCCGCCGCTAACGGCAATGTCGACGAGAGGAGCGAAAGTCCGTTGCAAACTGAAGGAACTAGACTCGCGAGGGGTAAACTCGTAGCAGCACTGAACTTCTCCGCGGCCCGAATTGCAGCTTGCGCGGCAGGCAGTACTTCTCGCGCAGCTTGAATCAGTTGTTGCTGCCATGAAGGCGACCACTCTCCCTGACCAACCAGGCTCAGTGGATGACTCGATAGCGCACCATATCCAATGGCCTGTGCATTCACTTCCAGACGATCAGACAACTCCCGCAAGGCAGCCATATCCTCCCGCGTGTGAGCATGTGGCGATGACCATGACATGCTCATTGGCGTGATGGCTGCGCCGCCGCAAACAACGCCAATCGCATGGTAGATGCTGTACCCATTTGTATATCGCTGGTGCAGCCGCTCTACGTAAGTGTTCAAGCCCTCACGTAACGCTTGAAGACGATCAGCTTCGGCATGCCATGTCGCCGAATCCACAACTCCCTTCGCATCCCAGGCCGACTGCAGCTGAGCCAGGACATCGGTTTTGCGCGCTTTGCTGGAATGGACTTCCAGACAGAACTCACCCAGGCCAACTTCACGTAGACGCCGGTAAACGACATCCAACGCTGCGATTTTTTCAGAGACAAAAAGCACGCGTCGGCCTTGTGCCACCGATTGTGCGATGAGGTTGGCAATGGTCTGGCTTTTCCCGGTTCCGGGTGGGCCAATCAAAACGAAGTCTTTTCCTTTCGACGCCGCCATCACAGCGGATAGCTGCGAGGAGTCAGACGGCAACGGACAGAACACTTCTCGGGGGTTGAAGTCGACGTCCAGACGTCGATCCTCAGGAAAGGTAATGTCGGATGGGAAGGCATCTCGCGGAGTATCCAACAGGTGCCGAACGACCGGGCTTTCGCGGAGTGCCTCGGCATTCTCAGCGAGGTCTTTCCACATCAAGTATTTTGCAAAGGAGAACATGGACAGGACGACGTCTTCCACGACTTCCCAGCCTGCGATGTCCTTGACCGCACGACCTACTGCTTTCCAGATAGCATCAATATCCAGGCCCGAGTCATCCCGAGGAAGCTCTGTTTCAAGTGACCCAAGATTCAATTCGAAATCTTGGCGAAGCATCTCGATGAGCGTCGGGTTGAACCTGGGTTCGTCGTCATGCAGCACCATCGAAAAGCCGGAACGCGCGCTTTTGCGCTCAAGCGTCACAGGGATCAGGACAAGCGGTGCCCGGTACTTCTGCCCGCCTTTGTCCGCTCGCTCCCAGCTGAGAAAACCCAGGGCAAGGTAAAGGGTGTTGGAGCCCCCTTCCTGCAAGGCGGTACGTGCCCCACGATAGAGTTCGATCAGCCGTGCTTCCATTTCAGTGCTGGAAAGGCCGACAAACACCTCATACCGTTTCAAGGCATCCAGGGCGTGGAGACGACGAACATCTTCTCGCTCACGTAATTCGTACAGCGCCTGGTCACGTGGATCGGCCCCATCCATCAGATCGGGACGTGTCAGCAATTTCAGCTTCTTACCGCCGGCCAGGATATCTTCCAACGCCGCAGGATCAGGTGACTCCAACTTCAGCGACTTTTTCCCAGCCTTAAAGTTGAGCAAATTATTGCGAAGCGATAAGTCCAGTAGCTTACGTTGCCACCGTCCCAGACGATCTTTCGGATCGAGCAGACGTTCATCAATCTCGACCGTAACGGCCTCATCAGGCAGCGCCGGCGCAATACCAACCAACAGCTCTGAACCACCACTATGAGCATCGTCCGTCGGCAGCTTAGAAAGCTGCGCGTCGGCACTGGCCAGAGGTTTAATACGTTGCAAACGTGCTCTGCGCACATCCAGCAGCAGGTGAAAGTCTTCATCCTGCCCTTCAGCAATCAGTTGCTCGCCACGGTCAGTGGCATAAGTGAAGGACGGTACCGGGTGCTGGGTCGCAAAGGTCGTCTCGAACAACATCAATTCTTTGAGTTTTATACGTTTGCGCACGGCTGTGATGTCGTCGATGACAGTCGTGGAAAACTCTTCAGCTTTAAGCCAGAAGCCGGCAAAAGCGTGTCCCTTGGTGAACACCAGAACGGGGTTAAGACCTGCCTGCTCAATTGCGGCACAAAAGAACAATGCAAGATCGAAACACGTCGCCAGGCCATGTTCCGTAACGTGGCTTGGGCTACGCACCTTCTGGCCGGTTTGCTCAAAGCTCGCCGGTGGTAGTGCGTAATCCAGCTTCATACGTGCCACTGCAGCCCAGATGGCTGAAGTCAGCTCCCAGGCTCTTTTCGCTCCACCGGTGTATCCATCTAGGGCAGAGCTCTTTTCGCTTTGACGTAATACCTCAGCCGCCTGCTTGAGCAACCGCTCCACCGCAAGATCATTCGGTTGAACAAACGCCGCAGTCATATCCGGCAGATGAGAAAGGCCACCCCAGTGATTGCGAGGCAGCAACTCCAGTGCCAAATCCAGGCGAGCAATTTCGCCTCGACCATCTTCAGCAGAAGCATCCGATGCGGTTAACGTGTAAGTGAGAGTGGCGTTTTCCGCTTCAGTGAGGCGCCCGAGCAACACCCCATCCAGTACAAGGTCATGACCGGGGATGGGCATAAATGCATCCGGCATCAGCGCATCAATGCGCCAGGTCTTGGGTTTAAAAACCTCGGGATAGGCGGTCAGGGTCAATACCAAGTCGTTGTACTTGGTGGATGTTTCATTGACGACTCTCAGCTCCCTAATGACTGGAACTGCGTTTTGATAGTCTGCGAGATTTAGCTTTGCGACGACGGTACTGTGAATGCTTACAACTTTGACTGGCTCTACTTCAGGCTCAACCGTAATTTTTGCGGCCTCGTCCATGTGCTTCCCCTATCCTGCTAATGGTGGCGCACATGAACGCGGAGCGAGGTAAGTGGGCTCAACGCGGCAAGTAGACGCCAGAAATGACCACTATCTTATAACGGGATCCAGAGGCGAGTCCGCGGTATTTGCCCATGCAAAAGCGGATCACCAATACCGTCTATCTGTTAGGCGTTAGTAACGAACTGTCGAGCATCAAGCGCTTTAACAGGTTGGAAACCGGACGTCTTTTTAAAGGATGTGTTGTGCACGAAGTTTTTCATGGAATCGGAAGGATCGATCGAATCCATATTCAATGCTTCCAGGGTGTGCCTAGAGAGCGCTACGCTCAATATAGGTAACTCTTCTATATGCCCCGTAGCTGAGTTCAGCACATCGTCGACGGCCGTCACGATCACAAGGTCATCAGGGAGCATCGACAAAAGCTCGCGCCCTACCCTCAAAACACAGCTGCACACATAGTCCTGCAAAAGCTCATTGTACTTTCCAGCCGGCATCTTCTTCGTTGAAAGCTTTCCGCTCTGCAGCAAGGACTTGATCTCAGCTGGAATTACGCGAACACCATGAACGCCAAGGCTAGCCTCCACGAGGCCCGTTTCCCCTATTGAGAACTTGATCGATGTGCCGAGATGAGAAATGTCCGTGAATGGATCGACGAGCTTGATAGCTTCTAGCTTCGCCTTCCCTGTACCGCTCAGGACACCCTGCGCGATCGTGAGTTCCTGCTGCCAAGAATCATGCTCGACTCGCCATTTCGCGACAGCGGCCTCATGCTGTTTAACATCGTGTAGCCGCCCCGTCTCAATGGCGGCAGCCAAGTTTTTACGTTGGCGCGCTTCGAGCTTGAGCAACCTTGCGAAGAAACCAGGCTTATAGGTTTGCGCTTGAGCTTTAGCTTGCGCTTCACTCGTATCTGCGAATGCGGGCTTTACGGGTTCAGCCCTATCAACGAATGATTGCCAATCTATTTCCTCCCCACATTCTTTATGCACGGAGAGCAGGACATCAATTTTGTTTTCGTAGACTTCGACTTCGTAGGCTGCTTGCTCCAGCGCCTCCATCTTGGCGTACTCTTTCTGGCGTACCTGAAGTTCACGTTGCCTACGCTGGGCATTACGATCAGCTTTGCGCGAAGCTGCCTGCATCGAACGCAACGTTCCTTTCCAGCCCATATCTCATTCCTTCGAAGTATTGGCTGATCGGTTTCAGACCACGAACAGCCGAGGATGATGATGGCAGCTTAGCACCAAGACTCCATTTGGAAAGGCGATGAACTACCGCCGGCATGACATCAATAGGACTCCAGCGACGGATTTTTCAACGCAGATTTGAAGATCCAGCCACTAAATGCAAGCTTCCTTTAGGTAAGTGATGATTCCTGGCCCCATAAAACGGGATGGCTTTTTAAGGGCTCCATTCGCGAAAATCGCTTTCTCGGGATTGACCTATTCTTCTGCAAAGTTCGCTGGGTTTGCCAGACATAGACAATAAGGAAGTTCGCTATGAGCCTCCTCTTTCAAGGCCCTTATATTGATTATCTTCTGAGCCGCTCTCCGCTCCATTCAGCGGAGAATTTCGGGTACGGCTCTTCCACGATGCTATTTAGCAGCGAAGATCGGCTTTACCGTCTGACGCGACAAGGGTGCGGACATAATTTCGTGGCAATTGAGTCCGCTTTGGGGAACCCACATGTGCCTCGAGTGATAAAGGATTTCGGCCCCGTCGCTCCTTCGGACGAGGACAAAGAAGACTTCTACTGGCTAGCACAAGTGGAGTGGCTGCAAGATCTCGATCCGTCTGATGCGATGACCCGGAAGCTGGACGCCCTGCTCATCGAACTGACGGATGACGAACCCCAGTTATCTGGAGATGAGTTAGAGCAATTTGCTTACCGTTGCGTTGAGCTTGCCAATGAGGGATCTGAATTTAGTGGCCTGCTCAAGACACTCGCCACCATGGCAGCGTTCGCCTCAACGCATGAGGCTATGGCAGACATCAAGCTTGATAACATCATGCTGCGCCCAGGGACGAACGAACTGGTCTTGGCTGACCCCATTTGTGATACCTACTTTGAGATTGATGATGCACAACGGAAAAAAATGGAACAGATACGGGCATGCGTTCTCGATGAGATAGCTCCTCGGACATAACCCTAAACCTGATAGACGTGCATCTGGAATTTCGTTGAGCGTCTCCGAGGTTCGCTGTGACGCCTATTACCTCTTGGTATGCGCCACCTAAGCTGCCTGTGATTACTTGCAGTGCACCATCCAAAGCTGATCAACGCGCGTCGTAAAGCTCTGACTCATCATCTCCCGGCGCATCCCCCAATCGGGATCGGTTGGCACACTCGCAATACGCATCGTCCCCCTGCCCCACCTGCCATTGATGGCATCCAATACGCCCATTACCTTTTCGGTTGCAGACGATTGGGAGATCGCGAAGAGGTCTTCCGTGTACTCGCCTTTTTGGCAAAGGCTAACCAGAAGCACCTCGGCTTTGATGTACTTGAACCCTGGTCGAAACACTCGATCAACAGCTTCCGCCGCCGCCTTCGTCGTAAGCGTCCAGCCAACACACCTTCCGAACTCCAGCATTAAGGACGATGGTGTCCGCGTATTTTTAAGCGGACGCGATCGCCCTTAACGTCAGGATTTTCATGCGCCAACGAAACTCTTACCCGAAACCCTTCAAGGCCCAGGTTGTTCAGAAATGTCTGCGACCGGGCGCAACCCTATCCAGCGTTGCCATCAGCCACGGCATCAATGCCAACGTTATCCGCAAGTGGCTACCGCTTTATCGAGATCAGCTACCAGCGGCGTTGCCGGCTTTCGTTCCGTTGAAAGCTACGCCTAAACGGCAGGTGGAAGCGTTGGCGACCATTGAGTTGCCGCTTGGCGAGCAATTGATCACGGTGAAATGGCCAACGTCCGATCCTGAAGGCTGCGCCCGCTTTGTCCGTGGACTCACTCAATGATTCGCATCGACGCCATCTGGCTCGCCACCGAGCCCATGGACATGCGTGCCGGCGCTGAAACTGCGCTGGCCAGGGTGATTGCAGTGTTCGGTGCGGCGAAGCCGCACTGTGCTTATCTGTTCGCCAACCGCCGTGCCACTCGTATGAAAGTGCTGGTGCATGACCGCCCAGCGCGACATCGTGCACAACGGGTCGGCCATCAGCAAAGCCTTGGATTACAGCCTCAAACGCTGGATGGCACTGTCACGTTACCTCGATGACGGCGCTGTACCCATCGATAACAATTGGTGTGAGAACCAGATCCGGCCGTGGGCGCTGGGGCGCAAGAACTGGCTCTTTGCAGGATCGCTGCGCAGTGGCAAACGCGCTGCTGCGCTGATGAGCTTGATCCAGTCGGCCCGCAATAATGGGCATGACCCATATGCCTATCTCAAGGACGTGCTGACGCGGTTGCCGACGCAGCGGGCGAGTGAGATTGCAGAGCTGCTGCCGCATAGGTGGCAACCGGCTTAGGCGTGCAAGATGGGCTGCCTAGACGGCGCGCTCCTAGGCGAGCCATTGACTCCGAGAGTAGCTTTTGGCCATATATTCGGGGATGCCCTCGATTCCCTGCCCTTAAAGGAAACTCATGAAATCACTCTTGCTAATTCCGGCGCTGTTTTCGTTTGCAGTCTCGGCTGCTGAGACGCCACCGACGCAATCTGGCCCAAATCCCATGCAGTTTACAGGGCGAGTATTCACACTTGCAGCTGATGACCCGCTAAAACAAATCAAGCCTCCTGCCAAGATTGGATATAGCGCATTGGTTCTTGATGAGTCGATGACTGTTCGAACCGACATCGGCGTTATGGTCACTACGGATCGTGTGCAGTTCGCATTAGATGATGGAGATAGCTTGCCGAATGGGGCCAGAGTGAAGCTCGATTGTGGCTTCGTCATGGGGGCTGAGACTCAACACCACTTCGAGCCGCTGTTTTGTGGCCAAAGCAAATTGATCGTTTTACAGTAGTGGGTAGCTCTCCCCATCCCTCGGCCGACAGAGATGCCCCGGCCCCGGCCCTGACGTTGCCGGGTACGACTTGGCTCCCTGGGGATACTAGATTACCTTCGTGCAGGCTGCCCGTTACGCAGGCACTTGAGAAATCCGCCTGATGGGCCAGAAATGGTGTGCACCTAAATTAGGTGGACACCATGGCCTTCGGCGGTTGAGTCGGGAAGGTGTATTGGCCGGACGGATACGTCTAATCACGGCCGAAGGCTTTCATACAGCATCTTAGATTATGAAGACTAGACAGCTCGCTCTGTCACAATTTCTTCGCAGTTAAAAAATACGCATGAATGCTGCCAATGGCGGCATGGGAGCCGCTGCATTTTGGTTGTTTTAGAAATCTGGCTGGAAGCAAAATCTTAAGGCCGGCCAGGAGGTATCGAAGGCTGGGGTATAAGGGTTTTTTCGTTTTGTCGCCGGCAATAATGCAGTCGCTTCTTCGCGTGAGCGGCTACTTAACCGTATAGGGGTAAGCACTTCGAAACGGACTCAAAAGCAGCTTCAATTGACCGGCATATAGCCATCATCTAACCTGAAGTGTTGGGTTTAGTACCACTCAAGGATGACCATGATCAATTTCAAATGCGATGAGTGCAGCAAGCCGATTCAAGTCTCGAAGGAGATGGCCGGCATGCAAGGCAAATGTCCACATTGCGCATCGCCATTGATAGTGCCGGCCCCAATGGTTTTCGATATCGACGAGACGGATGCTCCGGATGGTAAGCCGATTTCCTGGACTGAAGGCTTGGCGACGGTCGTTGTTCCGGTGCAGCCGGCTTGCCCTAAACCTGTGCCATTGGCTGATAAGGCCAAGTCGTTCATTGGCACATTGCTCTACTGGGTCTTCGGTCTGATTTTCGCCTCATGGACGCTGACGGTCATCTTCCAGGCCCCGGTGGCTGCCATTCCACTCCTGATCGCGACCATTTTGTTGCTGCCACCGTTATGCAACATGCTCATGGCGAAGTTTCAGTTTGATCTCCAGCCCTCTGTTCGTGTGATCGGCGCCGTTGTGCTTGGGGTCGCAGGGATGCTCCTGTTCTCCAATCACGTGAGGAATGAAATCACCGCAGAAAGTAAGGCGGCGGAGACGGCAGCGGCTCAAAAGAAGGTCGAGCAGAAGAAGGTGGATACGGACTATTTGGTTGCAAACAAGCCAGCCATCACTACCCAGTTTCAGCAGTTGCTGGATGCGAAGAAGATCATTGAAGCCAGGAGTCTGCTGCAAAAGTACAAGGGCCTGGGTGATGCCGACGTGGATGCCATGTTCGCTAAAGTCGATGCAAAGGTTAAGGACATCGCCAGAGACGAGCAGACCGCCTCTCTAATGGCCAAGCTCGCGCAACTGGGAAAGAATGACTACGCCGGCCAGGAGACGACCTACAAGGCCCTGCTGGCGCTCTACCCAGGCAACAAGGAGTACACGGACAAGCTCACGGCGGCTTCCCAGGAGATCAAGAAGACAAATGAGTTTCAGCAGCGCAGGGTTTCCGGAGAGGCTTGGGATTATGAGACCACGCAAGATTCAATGAGCCAGAAGCCGGTCACGACAGCCTTCATTAGGTCGACCAACAGATTGTCGTTCGACTTCCCTTACGGCGGAGCGCAACAAGCCATGCTCCAACTGCGCAAGCACCCGCGTTGGGGTCAGGACGTGATTCTGCACATCCAAAAGGGCCAGTTCATCTGCAACTCCTACAACGGATGCAGTGTGTCGGTGCGCTTCGGGAACGGAAAACCTAAGCAATTCTCCGCAGGAGAGCCGAGCGACAACGACAGCACCTACGTTTTCATTCAGGGCTATAACAGCTTCGTCAGCGAACTGCGTAAGGTCGACAAGATTTATATCGAGGCTCAGTTTTACAAGGAAGGCAATCGCACGATGGAGTTTGCGGTAGATGGCTTGGACTGGAAGTAAGTATAAGAGCGGTATCCCTCCTCCAATTTGGAGTATGAGCTGCGGTCGGCCATCCAGCCGATCGGTAGCTGTAGAGCGGTTCCGCCAATACCAAACACCGAGATCAACAGAGTGGCGGCAGTCAGCGCGTATCCCGCCGATAGGCTATAGCCTGCAAGGAATGAAACCGACGAGGTTTCCGCATAACCGGCACTGAAACGATCCATGTGTCGCAGGCAATCCATCGCAGTATCAAGCCTATGCCCAGCATAAAGTTCAGGGCGAAGAGCATTGCCAGTTGACTCGTCAGTGTCATCCCGACCAATGCAACAACGGTTAACGCCGCACTGAGTACATTGGACTTCACAAGACCCAGGTTGGCCAGTAGACGCGGGACTATCTTGTAAAGCATTAGGATCGCGATTTATGAAGCACTGACGACAATCCCGATCCTTGCCGGCTCAACGCCTTGGCTCGCCAGCGACAGCGAAAGCAGCGGCGTGATCGTACCGATTTGCACGATCTGCGATAACGCCGAGAGCGTGTTGATCCTGGACAGCGCTAACCAGCGCTGCCTGTCAGTGTGCTTAATGTTAAGGCTTTGCATGGGCTCATCCCTGTCCGACTCAGAATTCATGCCGGCCGCGACGTGAACGCCAGGCGAACCGCAAGCAACACCAATACGAATGCCAGGCCCCGCGACGGCCACTTCGCGGACTCGCCTTTGTGGGACGCGTAACCCCGGATCATTCCCCCCACCAGGCCCAGCGAGACGTGGAAAAAGGTCGCGATCAGTGTCAACACCAGCCCCAGCGTCACGATTTGCTGTGCGACCGGAGAACTGCCCCGAACAACGAACTGCGGCAAAAACACCATGAAGAACAGCAGCGCTTTCGGGTTGAGCAAAGAGTTCAGCATCGCACGGATGAACACCGACATCAGCGAGGCCTGGATGGTGGAGTGTAGTGGAAGTCCGGCACGAACCCGTATGGCCTTCCAGGCCATCCAAAGCAAATAGAACGCACCGGCCCAGCGGATCAGGTCGAACGACGGTGGCCACTGCGCTATTGCGGCCGTGAGACCGGCTGCGGTGAGCGCGGTCAACACGAGGTCAGCTGCGCCAATTCCCAATGCAGCAACGACGCCGCCACGCCAGCCGTAGCTCGCGCCGTGCGCAATCACGAAGGCCATGTTGGGGCCGGGAGACATCAGCAACAGCCACACCGCCCCCGCAAACAGCAGTAGCGTCGATGGCTCTACCATGTGTGCTCCAGATCGCCGCGATAGACGATGTGAAGCTTGTTGCCATCAGGGTCTCGAAGGTAGGCGCCGTAGTAGCCCTCGCCATACCAGGGCCGCTCACCCGGAGTGCCTTCATCAGTACCTCCCTGCAGAATCCCCCCGGTGTAGGCCGCGCGTACGCTGTCGGGCGTTTCGGCATGAAACGCGAGCATGCTGCCATTGCCCGGCGTGGCCGCAAGGCCATCACGCGGCAAGTAGACATAGAACCTGGGCAGTGTGCGCGTCGGATGCACCCAGCAAGCCGAGGCGGGGCCTCCATCCGGGGTCACCACACGGCGGATCAGCCCGAGTGGCGCAAGCACGGCGTCATAAAAAGCCGATGCTCTTTCGAGGTCGGTGCATCCCACAGTAACGTGACTGAACATGTCTCAATCGATTCGACGCCACTGGAACGGTTGCGTCCTGCGCGCCAAGCTCGCCTCCTTGTTTTGTGAGGTAGTGGAGCCTACGCTCGCCACTTGATACACACAAAGAATTGTTCTAGGTACATTCAATGACGATGCCACGGTACAAAACCATTGCTGACCAGGTAGCGGATAACATTCGTAGCGGACGTTTACGCCCTGGAACCCAACTCCCGACGGTACGCACATTGATGAGCGAACATGGCATTGCGCTTGCGACAGCAGCTCGCGTTTACCGCACGTTGGAATCGATGGGCCTGGTGGTGGGTGAAATGGGGCGTGGCACCTTCGTGCGCGACACATCTCTTCCACGCGACCTCGGTCTGCAACCGGCATTCGAAGCGGGAATAATTGACCTGACCTTCAATAATCCAGCGGCTCCCGGGCAAGCAGAGTTGCTGAGGCAGGCACTGCGCAGCCTCGCATCGTCGGGCGATCTGGACGCCTTGTTGCGCAACGCCCCCCATGGCGGGCGTGCGCATGAACGAGAAGTCGCTGCGATACATCTTCGCAATCGAGGGATTCGAGTCCCCGGATCGCAGGTATTGATCGTCAATGGCGCGCAGCAAGGGCTGGCGCTCGCGATGATGGCGATACTCAAGCCGGGCGATGTACTCGCTGTCGACGCGCTCACCTACCCGGGCATTAAAGCGCTGGCCGTCGCCCATCRCATTGAGCTTCTGCCTATACCGTTGGCTGACGGCAAGACCAATCTCGATGCGCTCGCGGCAAGTTGCAAGCGGCGTCCCGTACGTGCGTTTTATGCGATGCCAACCCTACACAATCCGCTGGGATCGATCATGCCAGCCGCCGACCGTAAGCGTTTGGTAGCGCTGGCCGAGGAACACGATTTTGCGCTGATCGAGGACGGCGCCTATGCGTTTCTAGCTGAGCCGGCGCCGAAGCCGTTGTTCATGCTCGCACCGAATCGCACGATCTACGTTTCCGGCCTTTCCAAAAGCGTCGCCTCGGGCTTGCGAATCGGATTCATCGCAGCGCCTGTATCGCTCATCCCTGCGCTCGAGCAAGCCGTGCGAGCCTCCACATGGAGTTCGCCATCGATCACCGTCGAACTGGGGTGTCGCTGGATCGAAGAAGGCGTGGTGGATGACCTGGAAGAATTGAAGCGCAAAGACGCCGCGAATAGACAACGACTTGCCCGACGCATTTTCGGAGGCATCAACCTGATCGCGCATCCAAACGCCTACTTCCTGTGGCTACCATTGCCCGAAGACATGCGGGCCGAGAGCATTGCTGCTGCATTGCGGCGCGACAACATTTTGGTCACGACAGCAGAGCCGTTTTCTGCTGCATCCCATGCGCCTAATGCGCTGCGCGTGGCGCTGGGATCGGTGCCTGTTGAAACGCTTGAACTCGCCCTAAAAAAAGTGAGAGTTGCTTGCGGCTATTAGTTTGAGTTTTCATACCATCATGTTCTTTCGCCACGTAGGATTATTGCTACCGGCGTGCGCTAAGCTCTCGTTTACATCGCTGTGACAGATACTACCAATTTGGCTACCCCTTACTGATATGCCTCTACAGCTGTCCTCCTCCGTATCTGCGATAACGCCCACGGCCGGATCAAGTTCTCGATCTGGTTGTTGTCGGATGTTTGACATGGCGATTCCTCTCGTTTCTTGAAAGGATATCCACGCGTTAGGGGTACGAATAGACGGTATTTTCTTCCGGTCGATCGAAGGCTAGTAGAAACGCCTACGACACTCTCGCGCTCCATTTTCCGAGTGCGTTTGGCTCAACTTCGCAGATCAGCCATTAAAGAAAACCGCGATCTTGTTTCCGACTGGATCTCGAAGATATGCAACGTAGAAGTCGTCGATGTAAGCCTCTCGGATATTCCTGTCGTACTCTGCTCGCGAGTGAGGATTGGTCATGTCGCCCAGCTCCGCAACAGGATTCCGAAAAAAGTCATCGTCGATGAGCCAATGAACGCACCAGTCGATCACCAAGGCTTTGCACGCTCTGAACCAGAATCACCAGCACCACCACAGTCGCAACCATCACCTGGTTATTGAAACGCTGGTAACCGTAGCGAATCGCCAGGTCTCCGAGCCCACCGCCCCCAATGACCCCGGCCATGGATGAGAATCCGATCAACATCACCAGGGTCAAAGTAATGCCCGCAAGCAACGCTGGCAGTGCTTCGGGGAGCAGCACTTTTAAAATCACATGTCGAATATCACCGCCCATGGCGAGGATGGCTTCGATGCGGCCCTTATCGACTTCGTCCAGTGCGTTTTCGACAATTCGGGCAAAAAAAGGAAAGGCGCCTATCGTAATGGGCACCACGGCAGCAGTACTTCCCAACGTTGTGCCGACTACCAGCCGGGTCAGCGGAATCAACGCGATCAGCATCACCACGAACGGCAACGAGCGACCAAGATTGACCAGGCCGCCCAGGCCTTTGTTGAGTCTGTGCATCGGGTACAACCCACCGCGGCGGCTGATGAACAGCAACACACCAAGGGGCAAGCCGATCAGCAGGGTAAAAATACCCGCCAGCAGCACCATGTACAGGGTTTCACCGGTTGCGTTCAACACCAGTTGAACGACTTCGCTCCAATCGATATTCCGGTTCATGAACGCTCCACCCTGACGCCACGCCGCTTGAGAAAGTCCACCACCCGCGTCAGGTTCAGCTCATCACCGGGCTGCCGAAAAGCCATGCGTAAACGCCCTACTCTGCGCCCTCCAATAGACTCGACGCCACTGGCCAGCAGGTTCAATTCCACGCCCTGTTGTTGCACCAACTCCTTGAGCACCGGCGTGGCCAGCAGATTGTCGAAAAAGCTCAATTCCAGGGTTTGTGCATCCTTGCCCAAAGGCGCGCAGTAACCCGGCAGCAGTGAACGGCCCAGGCTGGAATCCGGGTTGCTCAACAGCTGCGCGATCGGCCCCGCCTCGACCAACCGGCCATGGGCCAGTGAAGCGGCGTGATCACATATGGACTTGACCACGTCCAGCTCATGGGTGATCAGCACGATGGTCAACCCCAGTTGCCGATTGATATCGCGCAGCAGTTCAAGAATCGAAGCCGTGGTTTCCGGGTCGAGGGCGCTGGTGGCTTCATCCGACAGCAGATAAGCCGGTCGCGCCGCCAACGCACGGGCAATGCCAACCCGTTGTTTCTGCCCACCGGACAACTGCGAAGGAAACGCCCGGGCTTTATCGCTCAAGCCCACCAGTTCCAGCAGCTCCCTGACCCGTGCATGGCGCCGCGTTTTATCGACACGCGCGATTTCCAGCGGCACCGCGATGTTGTCGAACACGTTGCGCGAATGCAGCAGGTTAAAGCCCTGGAAGATCATGCCGATGCGCTGGCGTTGTCGGCGCAATTCGAGGTCGGACAAGGCTGTCAGGTCTTCACCGTCCAGCAGAATTCGCCCGGAACTCGGTCGTTCGAGCAGATTGAGGCAACGCAGTAGCGTCGATTTCCCTGCGCCGCTGCGCCCCAGAATCCCGTAGATCGCGCCGTCGGAAATGCTCAGGGACACGTTGTCCAACGCAGGTGCCTGCCCTGGCGAGTAGGTTTTGCTCAACTGCTCGACGACAATCATGGCTTGCTGGCCACCACGGTTACCGGATCGACCGGAATGACCGAACCCGCAAAGGTGTCGGTAATGAACTTGGCCACTTCAGGTGACGTCAGGTCTTTGGCGAGCTGTTTGATCCGTGGGTCGTCCTGCAACTTTGGCGTGGTCACGAGGATATTGGCGTACGGGTTGCCTTCGGCCTTTTCCAAGCCCAACGCATCTGTGGCCGGAGCCAGACCGGCGTCCAGCGCGTAGTTGCCGTTGATCACCGCAAGATCCACATCCTCCAGTGCGCGAGGAATCTGCGGCGACTCGATTTCGAGGATTTTCAGCTGCTTCGGGTTTTCGGCGATGTCTTTGGGTGTTGCCTGGTCAGTGGCCGGGTCGTTGAAACCGGCCTTGAGCTTGATCAGGCCATTGTCCTGAAGCAAGTACAGCGCGCGACTCAGGTTAGTGACGTTATTCGGCACCGCCACCGTGCCTTTTAGTGGTACCTGGTCAAGACTTTTGTGTCGGCGGGAGTAGATCCCCAACGGTTCGATATGCACCGTTGCTGCCACCGCGAAATTTTCGCCGAGGGCCTGCTCCTGAGATTTCAGATACGGCAAGTGCTGGAAGTAGTTCGCGTCCACATCACCGTGCGCCAGCAGTTCATTGGAGTTCACGCCGTTGGGGATCTCTATCACCTTGATGTTCAACTGCGGGTCGATTTTTTGTATGTACGCCAGAATCTGCGCATGAGGCACCGGGTCTGCCGCCACGCGTAATGGTTCCAGTGCCAATGCGCTTAGAGACGCAACCAGCCCGCCCAGTACGGCCAGAGTCAATCCTGTTTTCTTGAACATGTTCGTAATCCTTGATCGAGTAAAAGGGTCAGGCGCTGAGTGCGTAGGGGATCAGTACGTCCCCGTAAAATCGCTGGGCAACATCGGGATGGGAACGCAGGCGACCTTTGAGGTAGTTCCAGCCCACGTCGCGAAACAGCGGATTGCCGGGATCGCTCGCCGGGCCCCGTGCTTTGCGCAACAGCGCCGTCGGCAAGGGGTAAAGCGGTACCACCGCGTCCAGTTGCGCACCGAGGAAAAAGGCGATCGACAAACGCTCGCTGCCCTCGGGCGGCGACAGCACGCGATGCACCGTGGCGCGCAGATAACCGTTGGTGGCCAGCTCCAGCAATTCGCCGATGTTCACCACCAGAGTGTTGTCCCGAGGCAGCGCATCGATCCAACGCCCCTCCTCTATTTCCACCTGTAAGCCGGCTTGATGATCCTGCAGCAGGAAGCTCAGGAAACCTGAATCCTTGTGCGCCCCCACGCCCTGATTGCTTTCATCTGGCGCCTGCCCCGGATACCGCATCAGCTTGATGTGCTCATTGGGCTTATCGCCGTACAACTGATCGAATGATTCTTGCGGCAGCGACAACGCCTGGGCGAAAGCCCGGAGCAAGCGCAGCGACATTCCGGTCATGGCCTGTTGCCAATCCAGCAACAATGGCTTGAGCGCCGGCAACGCGGCTGGCCATTGATTGGGGCCTTGCAGGCGTGCCCAGTAAGGGCTGCTTTCATCCAGCGATAATGTGTCCCTTTCTGCCCCCAGATCGAACTGCTCGCGCAAATCCGGTTTACCACGGGTGATCTCCGACGCCGCGCGGTTGTAACCGCGAAAATGTGGGGAATTGATCATGCCGACGGCAGTCTTCTCACTGTCCGGCAGCGCAAAGAACTGGCGGGCATGGCTCTGCACCTGTTTCAACAAATCGGCATCAATGCCATGGCCGGTCAGGTAGAAAAAACCCACATCCCGTGCCGCATGACGCAGGTCGTCAAGAAACCCCTGACGCTGTGCCGCAGTGCCATCGAGTAATGACAGATCAAGAGTCGGTAAGGAGGTGATACCTCGTGTGTGCGCCATGTTTCACTCCATGTCTGACTGAACCTAAAATCCTTGCTTGAAGCTAAACGATCTTAAAAAACAGTAATAAATATCTTTTTAGCATTAGCTTAGGTTCGCTTCACAGGCGCGGCGCAGGTTGTGTTTTGGACTGGAGGGTGGTGGCTCAGGGAGATTCATGAATGCGGGACGTGAAAATTTCTGCCCTCTCAAAGCAGCGTTCTGATCAGTCATCCTTTGAAGGGGCACGCTATTCGTCAAACGTAACGGAGTGCTTGTATCGACTTGATTACTTGGCTGGCGCTTGCGAACCAGCCGCACCTGACTCTATGAGCGTGTGCCAAAGGAAGGATTGAGCTGGCTCGACTGGCCATCCCTCTGACCCAATCAGCAACGGAAAGCTAAGTCTTTTGTTGCGAATACAAGCCTCATGCCGCTAGCTGCGTAAAGCTTTCGAGTGACTGCTCCAGCCCCTCTCTGTCGCTTGTCTCTTGTGCGTGTATTGGTCAACCGGATGCAAACGGTGGTCACCACGAACGCAAATGCCTGGTCAGTAGCAATGCAATTTGGTGGTCATGTGCGATGCAATTACACAGCAGAGTTCGCGGCGAAAACTTAATTGCAAAAAAAGAAAATATGATGCTGAAAATGGTTTGACGTTTCAGGCTTGTACGCTGCCGGTGTTATCCCTTGGTATGAAGCCAATGTTACTTCACCGATATTTGAGTGAATTTCATTGACGTGAGAGTGAGCATCGACGCCATTAATGGGGCGAACGGCTTACGGCTTGTGCGGATAAAGATGCCTACATAGAGTTTAAGCGGCTGAATTAGAACGAGATTTACCCGGTTGATCTAGAGATCCTCTCTATACTGTAATTAACCGGAAAAACTGCGAAATATTCGTTGTTTTTTCCGGCTAATTGCAAAAATTGACCGGTAACGTCTTATTATCAATAAGTTAGCGGTTTCCGGTTAATAAACGACGCTGACACTACCAATCCCCGATCCCTGTTCGAGCCAACTCAATACCCCAGCTCCAGCAAACTTCGGCTCAGAGTTCGATGACAGGCACCCTGATCAAAGCATCAGCCGGCTACCGCTGCGGCGACAAATCAACCCTTCGATCCTGCTAACGATCTATATCTACGGCTATCTCAACCGCATCAAGGCCGGCGCAGCGAACTTCGCCTACGGGGCATCGAAGGACGCTATAGATCTCAGAAATCACCTGCATCGTTGCGTCTTCGATCGTTCCTTCATTACGGCATAAAACCCAGCCGTGATCTGCAATCGCTCGCTCGAACGCCTTGGTACAAGCAACATGTTCTTCCAGCTTATGGATCACAGTACTGCTCAGCCCACGCCGTCGTGCCGCTGCCCTCGCCCATGAAATTTCAGGGGCGGTGACAACCCCGACATGCAGGTCTGGCACTCGCACGTTTCGATCGATGTTCAACTGTAGAATCTCTGCAAACGGGACTATCCGGCGAAACGCGGCATCAGACGGGTACCAGCGATCGATCAAGATAATGCTGCCTGGTGGCTGTTTAGCCAGCACGTGCTGGGAAATCCAGGTACGGCTATCAGCAAAGCGCTCACAAACCTCCAACTCCAAATTCCGGGTGGGATTTCTGACGAGTTTGTTCACAAGGGTCATTGTTTCACCCCTATAGGGATCGCTTTTTTTCTCGCAAAGTCGGATCACCTTTTTGTTGTCTGCCCTCAGTACTTTCGTAACGGCTTCCAAAAGTGTGGTTTTGCCGGCTCCCTTGGGCCCATCTAGAGAAACAAACAGCGGACGATTCATTTTTCACATAACGATTGATATACGGTTTTTTTGCCCTGTTCGTTCGCTGGAACCGCTTGGCGCGACTACGCGAATCGAGTGGAGGGCCCTTATGAACAGATATTGATGAACACTCTAACCCGGTTTCTGGCTAACGGGTCTCAAAATCCAGGGTTACAGCCGCTTATGAACATCGGTCATCGCCCATAAGTTAAATGGTGTACTGAGACAGATCCCCACTGCAGGTTCTGAGGCACGTTCATTTCAACGAATCGGATCATGAAGCATTTTTGATCCCCACTCAGGATGCCGGCTTGCAGACCTATCTTCGCGCACTGGACATTCGGCTCAGCTGAAACCATGACACCGATGACGCCCGGGCTGGCTTGCCAAATGCACAGGACGTGCTCAGGGGGCGAGTATTTCCTGAAGAAACTCAATGAACACATTGATGCGACTGGAACCACGATGATTGGGCAGGTACAGCGCATTGATACAAGTGCTCGCACTGCCAGGGTTGACCTCATACTGCTCCAGCACGCGCGTCAGGCGACCTGCGCTGACATCGTCTCGCACCAGCCAATCAGCCAATAGCGTCACCCCACCCCCGGCCAACGCTGCCTCGCGCAGAATGTCGGCGTTGTTACTTTGCAGCCGTCCCTGCACATTCAAGCGAATGATTTCCTCATCGCCCTGGAATGTCCAACTGTGGTGGCCCGTACAGTAATCAAAACGCAGGCATTGATGCTCCAACAGATCACGGGGGTGTCGGGGCAGTCCGGTACGCGTCAGGTATTCGGGACTCGCCACAACCCAACGCTGGAAATCGCCCAGGCGCTTGCTGACGATGTCATCACTGACGACCGATGAACCAAGACGCACTGACACATCTATTTGCTCGCTGAGCAGGTCACTGACCTCGTCGCTCAGCGAGAGGCTGATCTCCAGGCCGGGATGACGATCCAGCAGTCGCCCCAGATGAGGAGCGATGATGCGTCGGCCGAACTCCACCGGGACGCTGGCCCGTAAGCGTCCTTGAGCTTTGCTGCCACGGTCGGTCACGACGGAATCCGCTTCGTCGATGGCCTCGAGGATCACCACTGCCTTTTCGTAATAGTTCTGCCCCGCCACCGTGACGCTTGTGTTGCGCGTGGTGCGGTTCAACAAGCTGGCGCCCAGCTCGCTTTCCAGCCCCGCTACCTGCCGAGTCACAGACGAAGTGGAGATACCAAGTTTGCGCGCCGCTGACGAATAACCACCACAGCGTACGGTTTCGACAAACATTTTGAGCGCCAGCAACTTATCCATAAACGGCGTCCGGGATAGAAAAGGAAAGGTAGCGACTGTGCATGACCAGGCGTCGTACGTCTTGCATGGCTGTGCTCAATCAGTAGTGGATCAAGCCCGATATGAGCCCCTGAATCAGGATGGAGTGATGCCCATGATCCGATTGCCCATGCTCACCCCCCTGTCCCCCATGCGCCTGCCTTCTGCAAGTTGCTGTTTTTGCCAGGCCTGCAGGGCTTTATCGAGGTCGCCAATGTTGTCGATTGCTTGCGCCAGGAACAGTGCATTGCGGGCCGCCTTGGCCGTGCTTGCGGCGGTATGAGGTCGCGGCACAAAAGCGGCATCGCCGGTCAACAGCACACGTCCGAACACCATTTGAGGAACGTTGAGATCAAGGATCGCCTGGACAAAAATGTCCTTGGTCTGGCGAATCAATTCGCGAAAAGCCGGGTTCGCATGCCGCTCCGCCATTTCCCGTATGTAAGCCTCCTGCTCCGCAGCCAAAGCCCCCGGTGGAATGGAGTGGCTACGCCGCTGGCCGTCGCGATCAGTGAGCACGGCGTCCAGTTCCAGCCCTTGCGCGGCTTTCAAATACCACAGCCAGTTGAACCGGCGCTCGCCAGGATCAACGGAGCCGTTCAAGCCCGGCACCATGTATTCCAACATCAGCGATCCAGGGTCCTGTTGAAAAACAAAATCCTGGTAAAGCTGCGTCTTGGCGAAGTCAGGAAGTCGGTCTTCATCGACAAGTCCACGCCAAACCACATAGCCCGAATAGCTATGTTGCGCCCCGGGCAACACTATACTTCGCACAGATGAACCCGCACCATCGGCCCCCACCAGCAGGTCTGCCTGGGCACGACTGCCGTCGGCAAAAAACGCGGTCACTCGGTGCTCATTCTGAGCCAGATCCACCAGCGTCTTGCCACGGTGATAATGCTCGACAGGAAATGCAGAAAATAACGAGCCGTACAGTGTGTTCCAAGACGTCTGCGTTTGCGGAATCGGTTCTTTATGCACGACGGTACCGGCTCGATCCAGATACAAACGATCATGGGACCGGACACCTAGCGCACGGGTATGTTGGATGCCCGCATAGCGGAAATGCTGCAAGACATCCGCTTGCAGAACAATGCCACCGCCACGGCTATCCATTGCCGCGGGGGATCGCTCGAAAACATCGACTTGCCAGCCAATCGCCCGCAACGCCGTGGCGGCAAACAGTCCTCCCAGAGAACCACCGATGACCAGGGCCTTTGGTACATCCGGACTCTTCATTACCCTTCTCCTTGCAGAGTGGTGATTCCCACACCAACCGGTTTTGAGCTGCGTTATGGCAGCGCCGGATAGTCGATGTACCCCTTGGCATCGCCACCAAAAAAGCTGTTACCGTCCGCCAGGTTGAGCTCGGTACGCCCGCGCAGGCGGGCGGGCAAGTCGGGGTTGGCAATGAACGGGCGACCGAAAGCGATGAGGTCGGCACGCCCCTGCGCGATGGCCAGTTCAGCGGTTTCTCCGGTGTAACCACCCGCCAGCATCAGAACGCCGTGGAAGTCAGTACGCAGCTGTTTGATGATGGCTTCCCAGCGCGGATCATTACTTTCATCGAGCACCGTGCCGACCATCATCGGTTCCACCAGGTGCAGGTAAGCGAGATTCCATTGATTGAGCCGGGAAGCAATGTAGCCAAAGGTCTGTTCCGGGGTGTCATCGCCCATCCCCATGAAACGTCCCATCGGTGTCAGGCGCACAGCAACGCGTTCGGCACCTATTTCTTCGGTCACCGCTTGCACGACTTCGAGCAGTAGCCGCGCACGGTTTTCAATACTTCCACCGTAGCGATCGCTACGCTGATTGCTATCGCTGTTGATAAATTGGTCCAGCAGGTAGCCATTGCCCGCGTGGATTTCCACGCCGTCCATACCGGCCAGAAGCGCATTGCGCGCGGCCTTGCGGAAGTCGGAAACGATCGCTTCGATCCCCGGAATGTCCAGTTCCTGAGGTACAGGTACATCACCCCACACCCCCTCACCCTTCTCATTCAGGATGAAGGTCTTGCCGGGGACCGGCTGTGCGGTCGGTGCCACCGGTAAGCCGCCGTCGGGTTGAAACACGGGGTGTGACACCCTCCCCACATGCCAGAGCTGCAGGAAAATGCGCCCACCCTCTGCGTGCACGGCTTCGCTGACCGCTTTCCAGCCGTGAATCTGCTCGTCGCTATGGATGCCGGGCGTCCAGGCGTAACCCTGACCCTGCTGCGAAATCTGAGTAGCCTCGGTAATGATCAACGCGGCACTGGCGCGCTGGCGGTAGTACTCGACGTTCATCGATGTCGGTACGTTGCCGGGCTGCCCCGCCCGTGAGCGAGTCAGAGGGGCCATGGCGACACGGTGATTGAGGTTGAGTTGGCCGAGTTTGATTGGGCTGAACAAGTGACGAGACATGATGATTTCCTGAATGGATCGGGATTGAACAAGCGGCTCAAGCTGCCTGGTTTCGTTTCAGTATCTGGATCATTATTTCGCTGGGTTGCGCGCCACTGATCACGTCATCCGCGATCTGAATACTCGGCACCGAGCGCACTCCGGACGCCTTGATTTGCTCTTCGAGTTTCAAGACTTCAGCAGTGCCTTCATCGGTGTTGAGAAAGTCGACAATGGCTCCTCGGTCCAGCCCTGTTTCGCCACCGATATCGGCCAACACATTAAGGTCGCCGATATCCCGCCCCTCGCCGAAGTACGCCTTGAAAATGGCCTTGACCAGGAATGAAGCGTCTTTACCCGCCTGTTGCTCCCGCCATACCAACCGATGCGCTGCCATGGTGTTGGGGGTTGTTTCGACACGCTCATAATGGAAGCCAAGGCCGACGGCCTTACCGGCGTGGGTGACCTGCGCGTCCATGGCCTGGCTGCGCGCCCAACTGCCGAATTTGCCAGAGCGATAGGCTTTACGATCCATGCCTCGAACAGGCATGTCCGGGTTCAATTGGTAAGGCAGGAAACTGATTTGGCGGTCAGTTGAAAAAACCGAAGCGGCAAGCGCGCGTTCGAGATTCACCTCACCGATCCAGCACCATGGGCAGATGAAGTCGTAAGTCACCTGAATAGTGGATGAGTGCAAACTCATGACGGTTTCCTTGGTTGAATGTTTTCACATCCCCAAGGTAAGCGTCCGGCGCCCCCCGGAGAATCCGCCTGCCACGCAACGTTGCTTTTCGCAAAACGCAACGATGAGGTGATCTGCGCGCCGGCGCACTGCCGTCGATGCGCCCGGCGCAATGTAGCGTTGCGCCTTGATGGGGTACTCCATCACAAGCGCCCTGTTTAAGCTCTCTGAGCAGAAAGTCGCCGTACGCCAATCGCACGCGGCGGATTGAAAAATCTGTCGTTTACTCAGTTCGAGAGGTTAGGCGATGAAGCGCAAGACGATCATCGGTGCCGTTCTGGCGCTTGGCGTGGTGGGGATAGGGTTCGCGTTCTGGATGATGTGGAGGCCGGAAATAGCTACTGCCGGCCAGCCTCAGAGTGCCGGACGYGAAACCCTGGACAGAGGCCGGCGCATCGTCGAAGCGGGAGACTGCGCGGTCTGCCACACGCGGCCAGGAGGCGATTACATGGCGGGCGGATTGCCATTGAAAACGCCCTTCGGAACACTTTTCACCACCAACATCACCCCGGACCGGGAAACCGGTATCGGCAAGTGGTCGCTGGAGGCCTTTGAACGAGCCATGCGTGAAGGCATCGCCCGCGACGGTCACTTTCTCTATCCGGCTTTCCCGTACGTGCATTATCGAAAGTTGAGTGATGCCGATATCGCGGATGCCTACGCCTTCCTGATGAGCGTGGACCCGGTCAAATACACCGCACCTGAAAACCATATGGTTTTCCCCATGAACTTCCGTGCGCTGGTGTCTTTCTGGAACTTGCTGTTCCTGCATGGGGATCCGTTGGAACCACTTCCCGACCGGTCAGCGCAATGGAACCGCGGACGCTATCTGGTCGAAGGCGCGGGACACTGTTCATCCTGCCATTCGCCCCTGAATCTGATAGGCGGCGAGAAGAGCAGCGAACTGTTCAACGGCAGTATCGTCGACGGCTGGACGGCCCCCTCCCTGCGCGGGATGGCCGAAGCGCAACACCCCTGGAATGAAGCCCAATTGGTCGCCTATCTGACGGGCAAGGTCGCCGAAGATCACAGTGCGGCGGCGGGCCCGATGTTGCCGGTCAGCCTGAGCATTGCGCAATTGCCGGTGGAAGATGCCCATACCATCGCCCGCTATATTCTTGACCTCAAAAAAACCTCTTCGGACGTGACGTTACCGCCCTGCTCCCCTGAGGCCAAGCCCAGTGCCAAGGCGTTGCCGGGTGCGTCGCTGTTCGACGGTGCCTGCGCAAGTTGCCACGGCTCCGCCGCCCCCATGCGCGCCATTGAATCGAGGCCCGCTCTGGCAAACACCAGCGCAGTGACGGCGGACTCGCCACGTAACCTGATCCAAACCATCCTGCAGGGCATCCCGATGTCCACCGCCGCTTCCAGCCACTACATGCCTGCGTTCGCAGACAGTCTGGATGACTCCCACCTCGCCGCAATTGCCGAGTACTTGCGCAACGAGAGCTGCCCGACCAGACCCTGGACGGACCTCGACAAGACAATCAAGAGCATTCGGGCTCAGGAGTAGCAACCGTGATCACACTCGACATCAACGGCAAGACGCATGAACTGGACATCCCGCAAGACATGCCGCTGCTGTATGCCCTGCGCAACCAGGTAGGGCTCAATGGCACGAAATTCGGTTGCGGTTTGGGTCAGTGCGGCGCTTGCACCGTTTTAGTGAACGATAAACCGGTTTTTTCATGCCTGACACCCTGCGGCGCGCTGGCGGGCAAATCAGTGCGCACAGTGGAGAGTCTGGGCAGCGCCGACAACCCGGGGCCGTTGCAGAAAGCCTTTATCGACGAACAGGCGGCCCAGTGTGGTTATTGCATCGCGGGGATGATCGTACGAGCGCAGGCTCTATTGGAGGCGAACCCTCATCCGGACGATGAAACGATCCGTCGCCACATGGCTCCCAACCTGTGCCGCTGTGGCACTCATGTGCGGATCCTTGCCGCTATCAAGTCGGTCATCGCGCAGGGAGACAAGGTATGAAATCCTCTGCGCAAAACGTCGATCTGAGCCGCCGCGCCTTCGTGATAAACGGCACGTTGGTGATGGGATTCGCAATGCTCCCGGGTATCCCGCGTGCCTTCGCTGACACCGAAGTGGACACCTTGGGGACGGCGATCCTGGCGCCGGATCTGCCAGGCAGCCTGCGGGCCACGCCCAATCTGGACGCCTGGATCCGCATAGACGCGAAAGACGGCATCACCGTCTACACCGGAAAAGTGGAGCTGGGCACTGGCGTCAAGACCGCGCTCCTGCAAATCGCCGCTGAACGCCTGGAAGTATCACCTGGTCTCATCCGTTTTCTCACTGCCGACACTGCGCTGACACCCAATGAGGGTTATACCGCCGGCAGCCATACGATCGTCGACAGCGGCACTGCATTGTTCAACGCCGCGGCCCAGGTGCGTCAGTTGTTACTCGAATCCGCGGCACGCCAATGGCGATGCAACATCGACAGCCTGAGCACGCGGGACGCTGTGATCTACGATGGGCAAGGCCGCAGCATGACCTACATACAAGCGGTGGTCGGGGTTCAATTGCATCGCTTCGCATCGGCGAGTTCCCCCTTCAAGCCAGCCAGCAGTTTCACCCTGATCGGCAAATCATTGCCTCGGCTGGACATCCCGGCCAAGGTCAGCGGCGGTGCGGCCTATGTGCAGGACATGCGCCTGCCCGATATGCTGCATGCTCGCGTGATACGTCCCCCCCGGCGCGGCAGTCAGCTACTGGACATTGACGAGGCCGCCCTCAACAAACTCCCCGGTGTGGTGAAGCTGGTCCGTAACGGCAGTTACCTCGCCGTGGTCGCCTCCGATGAATGGCTGGCGGTCAAAGCGATGCGCGAGGGCTACGGCACTGCCCGCTGGACAGAAGGTAATCCGCTACCTGACTCGACACATATCCATCAACTCCTCACCGAGCTGCCAGCGCGGCGCTACCCGGTGAGCGCCAAGGGTAACCTCACGCAACCTGAGTCGCGTGCGTACAAGGCACGGGTGACCAAGCAATACCTGATGCACGGTTCCATTGGGCCGTCTTGCGCTGTGGCGTGGTTCAAGGATGGGACGCTGACCGTCTGGACCCACACCCAGGGTGTTTATCCTCTGCGCATGGGCATCGCCGAGATGCTAGGTCTGCCTGTGCAGCAGGTACGCTGCATCCATGCTGAAGGCTCCGGCTGCTATGGTCACAACGGCGCCGATGACGCCGCCGCCGATGCCGCGTTGATCGCCATGGCCCTGCCTGGCAAACCAATACGGGTGCAATGGATGCGCGAACAGGAAAATCTCTGGGAGCCCTACAGCTCGGCAATGCTGGCCGAAGTGGAAGCGGGACTGGATGACAGTGGGCGTCTTCGTGACTGGAAATACGAGCTCTGGAGTACTCCGCACAACGAACGCATCATCAATGCCGGGCGTCTGTTACCGGCGTGGCTATTGGCCAAACCTTTCACCCCTGCTCCTTCAGTCCCGATCGCCCAACCCGAGGGTGACGGCGACCGTAACGCGGTTCCGTTGTATGAGATACCCAACCTGCAGGTTGACCTGAATTTTGTGCTGACCATGCCATTCAGGACTTCGGCCATGCGTTCGCTCGGTGCCCATATCAACGTGTTCGCCATCGAAAGTACGGTGGATGAACTGGCGGCTCGGGCCGCTGTGGATCCGGTGCAGTTTCGCCTGAATCACTTGAGCGATCCGCGAGCACGGGCGGTGGTGGATCGCGTGGCCAGTGCGTTCCGCTGGCCGCAAAAAGCAACAGGCCCCGGCAGTGGAATCGGCTTCGCCTTCGCACGCTATAAAAACATCATGGGTTACTGCGCCATCGCCGTGCAGTTGCATGTACAGCGCCAGACCGGGCAAGTGACGATTGATCGGGTGGTTGCCGCCGTCGATGTGGGGCAAATTGTCAGCCCCGATGGGCTGCTCAATCAGATTCAGGGCGGCATCGTGCAGTCCGCCAGCTGGACGCTCTATGAACGAATCCTCTATGACGCCGGTGGCCTGCATAGCTTCGATTGGAGTGGCTATCCGATCATGCGTTTTCCCGAGGTGCCGAAACAGGTCGAGATCCACATGATCGATCAGCCGGATCAGCCATTTCTCGGTGCCGCGGAAATCGTCCAGGGCCCCATGGCCGCAGCGCTGGGCAACGCCATCAGCGCTGCCACCGGCAAGCGTTTGCTTGATCTTCCGCTGGCTCGACGTGGCTGGCAGGAAGCGTTGGGATCATGAGCGATCCTGACGTGCTGAATCGGTCGCCTATCGCACACTCGGAATAAAAAAAGGCGGTGAAGGATCACTTGCACCGCCCTACCCCAATCAAGGGAAATGTTTCTCTTCTATAAAACATGCCGTTGGAAGAGAACGGCATGTACACGCAACACTCCTGAAAGCGCTGCCTGTCAGTTAAGCGGGCCGCTAACCCGCTGAATATACTTTCACTTCCGTTCTATCGGATAACGCCTAAAACAATGCCAATTGGTAATTAATGATTATCCGATTTTCGTCTTGTTGGCGGGTGTTTGGGATGTTGTTTCGTACCATTGCGTTTTTCCACATGACGCTAATGCCTTTTAACGGTCCAGATTGCACGACATAGGCCAGCGTTATATCGCGTTCCCACTCACTGGAATTGCTGGAAGCGATGGTATTGATGTCATCACCTTTAACGTATACAACCCCTGCCGTCGCACCGGGCAAGCCCAGTTTCGCGAAGTCAAAAGCGTAGCGTGCTTGCCAGGACTGCTCGCCAGCGTGCACGAACTTCTGAACCTGCATTTCCGTGATGGTGTAAGTGGTCGGACCGTCACCCTGGTTTAAATAAGGGAAATCGCTTTTTCCGTTGCTGACCTCATAGCCGGCTCCGAAGGAGTGACCGGCAACGGCATAGGTAAATAATCCACTGAACAGGTTATTGTCGACTTTGCCTTTTATCGTGTTACCGCCGTAGTAGCCTGTCGTAAAGTAAGCAGGGTCATGGCCGTTTGCACCATCATCCTGGCTATTGAAATATCGAATATCACTGGTCAGAACGCCCGAACCTATTGCCCAGTTATGAATCAGCCCTAGAAAGTGTTGCTTATAGAAATCTTCAAGGTTGCCGTAATAATATTGCAAGGTCAGATCTTTGGTCAGTTTGTAATCGCCACCCGCATAAATGAATTTATTGCTGAAGCGACCGGTGACAGGATTGTTGGCACCCGCAATTGACATGTTTTCGTTATTGCTGGAGTTCCGGCCCTTGACCCCGTCAATTTGCCCTCCTACCAGGGTCAGATCCTTGATGTCCGCGGAGGTAACCTGGGTTCCCTGCCAGGTTTGCGGCAGCAAACGCCCGTCATTACTGAAGATAACCGGCAGTTTCGGGACCAGAGTACCAAGCTTCAACTCGGTCTTGGATATCTTCACTTTCCCGGTCAATCCCAGGCTGGAAAAATCGTCAACCGCATGGTTGCCGTCGCTTGGAAACACCACACCACCGAAGTTGGTACCCGTTGGATTGCCATGTTTGCCGGCGCTTGAATCGAGCTTTACGCCCAACATGCCTAAAGCATCGACACCGAACCCTACAGGGCCTTGGGTGTATCCGGAGATGAATTCCAGCTGGAAAGCCTGTCCCCATTCCGCTTGATAACTTTGATTGGCGGCTTTCTGCGCGGGTGTTGCAGAGTCACGATAATCGCTGTTGATATAGTAATTACGCAGTTTAAGCGCAGCCTTACTATCATCAATGAAACCAGCCGAATGGGCTTGCTGCGCCAATACACACATGGCAGCCGCAACGGTAAAAGAACATTTCATTTATGCGCACCAAAGTTGAGGTTATTATTTTTGTATTAACTATTCAGCGATTTTTCAGGCACAAATTTCCAAACAGCGCACGGAGCATGAGCGCTGTTATTCATAAATTATTTATTGCAGGCAGCCACTACATGGATCAATCAGCTTTGAGTTGAGCCTTCCATGTTGCCGGCGTACCCAGTTCAGAGTCGACCAACTGATTTTCGAATCGATTGCGCTCACTGATGGCACTGGCGGAGCGATCGGTAATGGAAAACCAGAAAATACCGATGAATGCTACGGCCATTGAAAACAGGGCCGGATATTCATAAGGGAACCAGGCTTGCTGATGATGAAGGATCTTGACCCAAACGGTTGGACTGAGAATGCACAGGGTGATTGCCGATACCAGCCCCAACGATCCGCCAATTACGGCGCCACGGGTCGTCAAGCCTTTCCAGTAGATCGATAACAACAGTACCGGAAAGTTGGAACTTGCGGCGATGGAGAACGTTAAGCTCACAATAAAGGCGATGTTTTGCTTTTCAAATGCAATCGCCAGGATGATCGACAACACACCCAGTACGATGGTCGTAACACGAGAGACGCGCATTTCGTCACGGTCGCTGGCGGTGCCGCGGCGCAAAGCATGTGCATAGAGATCATGAGAAACAGCTGACGAGCCAGCCAGGGTCAACCCTGCGACTACCGCCAATATCGTCGAGAACGATACCGCACACATGAATCCCAGGAAGACATTACCGCCGACGTTATGGGCGAGGTGAATGGCAACCATGTTAACGCCACCCAATATTCCACCTGATGCATCGTGATAGGCAGGATTGCTCGCAACCAGGGCGATGGTGCCAAAGCCAATGATGACAATCAGCGCATACCCTATGCCGACAAGACCGGAGGCATAAAGAATGCTTTGGCGCGCGGCTTTAACGTCACCGACCGTGAAAAACCGCATGAGAATATGTGGAAGACCCGCCGTACCGAAGACCAGTGCCAACCCCAGGGAGATGGCGGATACTGGGTCGGTAATCAAACCTCCGGGGCTCATGATTGCCCCATGGGATGGATGAACCTGAGTGGCTTGAGCGAACAATTGGTTCAGGCTGAATCCGAACTCGGATAACACCATGAGAGCCATGAAAACACATCCGGTCAGCAGTAACACTGCCTTGATGATCTGAATCCAGGTAGTTGCCAGCATTCCGCCAAAGAACACATAGATGACCATCAGCGTACCGACGAGCAGTACAGCCGCGGTGTAATCAAAGCCGAACAGCAGTTCCACCAGTTTTCCAGCGCCTACCAGTTGAGAGACCAGGTAAAGCAGCACGATCACGATAGAGCTGGACGCCGCAAAAGCTCGTATGGGTCTTTGCTTCAGCCTGTAGGACAGAACGTCCGCCAGGGTGTAGCGCCCAAGGTTGCGCAATGGCTCCGCGATCAGGAACAGAATGATCGGCCAGCTTGCAAGAAAGCCGATTGAGTAGATCAGCCCATCGAAGCCACTGGTAAAAACCAGGGCGGAGATGCCCAGTAACGACGCTGCGGACATGTAGTCTCCGGCGATGGCCCAACCATTCTGGAAACCGGTAATTTTGCCGCCTGCCGCATAGTGATCGGCAATACAATTGTTTTTACGCGCGGCCCATCGTGTGACAAATAGAGTGAATACGACGAACGCCAGGAACATGCCTATGGCAATGGGGTTATGTTTGGGCACCGCGGCAGGGACATCGCTCGCGTATACAGTTGCCGAAGTAAGGATGGCCGAGAAGGTAATAAGAAGACGCTTCATTTTTTGAAGCTCCTGATGATTGTCTTTATTTTTGGGTCGTAGCAGGTGTTAGTGCGCCATACGTAGACAGCAACGAGAAGAACCGTAAAAGCGAGCATTGCGAAGCCAATCGGCACGCCCCACGTCATGGGTTGACCTTCGGTGATAGGTGTACCCAAGCGGGCAGGAATAAAGGCCAGCGAAAGAATAAAGCCGAAATATACCGCCAGCATGAGAGCAGTCATGCTCCACGAAAATATTCGTCGCTGTTTTACCAATGCACGAAACTGCGGGTTTTCGAGAATCGGATTTTGAATAGTGTCTTCAAGCTGTTCAGCGGACACGGCCGGGCCACCGCCTTGCGGATATGCATGTTCCATGGTTCTCTCCTGCGAAGGGCGTGTAACTGAATTAAAACTTCACGGGCACTGCGGTTTCACGCATCACGGCTTCTGGAGTCCGGTACAACTCAGCCATTTCGCGCTCTTCCTCGCTTTTCAATTGCGCCTGCATATACGCGCCAAGATGCCTGGCGTGCTGAACTATCGAGGCGCCGAAACGGCAGCGTTGTTCGCTGTAGTCCACCAAGGCATCTTCAACGGATGCATGTCGCTCAAGTGCTTCGACGATTGCCAAGGCATCACCGGCCGCCTTGGTGACACCCATCCCGCAATGAGGACGGACCACAAATGCAGCGTCGCCGAGCAGAGCGACTCGTCCGAAATTCATCTTCGGCACTTCCAGGTCGTAAATCGGCTGGAACAGCGGTTGCGTTGCTTTCTTCACGACTTCGGCAAACTGCGGGGCAAGTAGCGTATCGGCGGACTTATACATATTGGCGAGCACATCACGACGTATCAGTGCCGGAGGAATTCCACCTTCAAACTGTTTACCGCTCTCATCCCGGAGCAGATCCTTCAACTCATCGTCGCCGCTGGTGCGGTACCAGACAAAATTGTAACGACGCTCTCCTGCAAGGGTGCTGTTCGACTGGCCAGCAACTGGATACCCCAAAATTTGCTCGCGCGGGGGTAAACAGAACGCAAATTTATCGAAGAGCGATGCGTGGGCGGAGTCGGAAAGAACACCTTCATCGACCAACCCGCGCCATGCGATATAGCCGGCGTATTGTAGGTGTAAGTCAGGTAAAAGCTGCTGGCGAATCGTCGACCGGAATCCATCGGCAGCAATAATGATGTCCGCTTGATGAGTTGTGCCATCAGCCAATGTGACACTGGCATGGGACTCCGTGCTTTCGACCGAGACGACGCTGCCACCGCAACGATAGAGCGAGTCTGGAAAAGCGGCGCGAAGAACCTGGTACATCTTCCCCCACGCAGTCAGCGTTTGCGGGAGCGCGTTCTCGAGTACGACATCGCCGTCCTGGTCCAAAGTGACGCGCAACAGCACATCGATACCTACCGACGCATCGAGTGGGATACCCGCAG
The DNA here is from genome assembly GCF_056402295.1 of Pseudomonas sp. P4_B3. NCBI lineage: Bacteria > Pseudomonadati > Pseudomonadota > Gammaproteobacteria > Pseudomonadales > Pseudomonadaceae > Pseudomonas > Pseudomonas sp. P4_B3. The sequence continues at coordinate 38,346 of NZ_JBFUHR010000015.1, read as the reverse complement.
CAGCCATCGCCTCGAACAATTCAGGATGTGTAACGATCCCTGCGCCACGTCCAGCGAGTTCGTCCGGAACACGTTCGAAGACTTCTACATCCCAACCTTTGCGTAGCAACATGTTCGCTGCAAACAGACCTCCCAGCGAACCACCTACGACAATAGCGCGTCGCTTGTTCGACATATTAATCATGGCTGCACCTCCACAGTCGCAGCGGCATAGGCGGTGTAGGAACCGACGGCTTCAATCTCGGAGGCCGGGAAGTTGAGTTCGATGGTGACACCTGAAGGATCTTCGATGAAGACCTGATGCAGGCCCAGGCTCGGAACGGTGCGATCACGCCAGGCAATGCCTTGCGCTTTGAAGACGCTCCAGAACTCAACCAGGCCTGTTACCAGAAAAGCAATGTGATCAACGGTTCCAGTGCCCTTCAACGGGATTTCTTTGTCGCCGAGATACTTCTTCAAACCCTCGGGGTTGGAGGGATCGATCCCGATAATGTGGACCGTACCAAAGTCTTGCTCATCCCCTCCCATGTACAACCACACGCCAGGAAAGTCGAACGGCGGCCGGTAACCGGGGGTGAAACCGAGCACCCTTTCATAAAATTGGCTGGACTTTTCCAGGTCGAACGACCGGATCGAGTAATGAGCGAGTTTTCGGACTTGCATGGTGCCTCCAACTGTTTTTGTAGTTATTTATCAGTTGATAAACAGTAAGGCCTGACGAAATTGAAGTAAATAGCCGGAGGACCAAATTTTTTGAGGACTGCCCCTGAGCCACGTCGTGGTGTCGTCTCGGCAGGGCGAGTTCCAGGTGTCTGGAAAGGGCTTTTCAGAGCGAAATAGCGGGGTGCGCGCCCTCCCACCACCTATCCAGCTAAAGGCTGAAACAGGTGATGAGTGGTCGACAAAAAAGAAGGGTGGCAGCAGGATGTCATTAGGTGGGCAAGCGGAAAAATCAATTCAAGCGAGGCATTTCGCCGAGGTCGTTGTCGACTTGAGCCAATACATGGGGACCGCCATTGAGGAACGCATCGACCATCTGCTCTATCAGCGCGTCAATGTCCTCGGTCACTGGAAGATCGTAGATCCATTTGCGCACGCCAATATAGAAAATGCTGGCATGCAAACTCCAGATCAGTTCGAGCTCTTTTTCATTGATCGTTTCACCGGAGGAAGGCGCCAGACCATGGGCATGGCGAATTTCCGCAATAACAGGAATGAAGACTCGCTCACGCAATTTGGCCAGATACCGATCGTTGATGCCTTCACGGGTCAACCCGGCGAAAACGAAAATGCGAATCCATTCTCGCCGCAGAATCACGTTTGCGTATGAGGTATAGAAACGAACCAGGCGAGCCTGAAGGGGCTGCGAACGATCCTTGATCATCGTCTCCCAAGAGGCATCCCACTGATATACCTCGTCGTAAACACGGTCAATCAATGCTTCTTTGCTGGGGAAATAGCGATAGAGCAACGGCTGGGTAACGTCCAGTTGCCGCGCCAGCTCACGAGTACTTCCCGAGAATCCGCACGTCGCAAAGTGCTCGATGGCTTTCTGCACGATCTGCTTTTCCCGGACCTCTGGCGAAAGGCGCCGAGTCGCCGCTTTGACGGTACCCTGTGAGTTCGCTGATTTTTCCGGCGCTTTCTCGTCTACGTTTTTTGAGTCTTGCATAACGCCTCACTAGAGCTTCATCGAGGCATCATACAAAACAAAAGAATGCGCTGGCTATGAACCCGCCCCGGCTTCTGAGGACGCCAGCAGATCAATTCCTGGGGAGGTGTTCAGGCCCCAGTAATTCACAGATGAAATCGATAAAAGCATTGACGCGTTTGGAGCCGCGATGATTGGGAAGATACAGCGCGGAAATGGCCGAACTTGCATCGTTGGGATTGATCACAAAAGACTCGAACAACGACGTCAAGTTGCCGCTGTCGATATCATCGTCGACAAGCCAATCAGGTAACAGCGCCACCCCACCGCCGGCCAGTACAACTTCGCGCAAAACCTCCGCATTGTTGCTTTTGAAGCGGCCTTCAATGGGTACTCGCGTCTCCTCACCGTCCTTTTGGAACGTCCAAACCTGCTGCTTTGACCCGTAACTGAAGCGCATGCACTCGTGCTGCAGCAGGTCCAGAGGCTGTTCGGGAAAGCCATGCGTATTCAAGTACGCGGCGCTGGCAACCGCCCGACGCCGAAAATGACCGATGGTACGACTGACCACACCATCCATCGCTGCTGCCGATCCCAACCGTATCGATAGGTCAACGCGCTCGCCGAGCAATTCGACGATGTCGTCAGAAAGTGTCATGTCCAACACCAACTGCGGGTAACGCTTCAACAGCGAGGCGATATGCGGAGCAATGAGACGACGTCCAAGCGCCACCGGCACAGAAATACGCAGATGCCCTGCAGGGACTTCCCCACGGTCAGTGACTGAGGCATCCGCTTCGGCCACAGCATTGAGCACCTCCCGCGCTTTCAAATAGTAGGCGGCACCGGCATCTGACAATGAGATTTGACGGGTGGAGCGGTTAAGCAGGACAGCGCCCAGTTCAGCCTCAAGCCCATCGATCATCCGAGTTACAGATGACGTAGCCATGCCTAATTGTCGTGCGGCAGAAGAAAAACCCTTCGAATCCACCGCCTGGACGAACATTTTCAATGCGAGCAGCTTGTCCATGACACTCCTTGAGTTACCGGGCGCTGATTGGGAACGGTGCGCCTATTTCACTGATTGGATTTGATAACGAACTTGGGGCGCCCTCCCCAATCACTTGTCCAGGCGACGGATTTACTCAGTGGGTCTGCCCGCTTCTACGGGACACCATCAAGAACGCGGTCAGAGTGGCCAGTGACAATGCACTTCCGACGGCGGCAATCGCCAACCAGCTGAAGTGTTCATAAAGCGAGCTGGCCACCGAGGAGCCGATCGCCCCGCCAATGAAGATGCTGATCATGTACAACGCATTCAGACGGCCTCGGTTGGCAGTGCCCAAGGCGTAGACGGCTCGTTGCCCAAGCACCATGTTCATCTGCACGGCAAAATCCAGCGCGATACCCGTAACCGCTAACCCGATCACACCGTAAAAAGGATTGATGAAGGCCGGCAGGAAACTCACTGCGCCCAATATCATGGCCAACTGTGAGGCTCGTCGAGTGTACCCTGCATCGGCGAGTCGACCACTGATAGGTGCGGCGATTGCGCCGATGGCGCCGACCAGAGAGAAAATCGCAATCTGACTTTGCGTGAGGCCGAACTCCCGGCTCAACACCAGGGGGACAGCAGTCCAGAACAAACTGAACGCGGCAAACATCAACCCTTGATAGAGCGCTCGCTGACGCAATACAGGCTCGCGGCAAAACAGTTGTCCAAGGGACTTCAGCAACTGACCATACGACGCGCGATGGGTCGGTTGCCATTTCGGCATGGTCATCCCGATCACCATGGAGATGACGAGCATCAACGCAGCCGCGCCGATAAATACTGCCCGCCAACCAAAATGGTCAGCAACCAGGCTCGACAGCGGCCGCGCAAGCAGGATCCCCAACAGCAAGCCCCCCATGATCCCTCCCACCACTCGGCCGCGAGACTCTTCCGGCGCCAGATGCGCGGCCAATGGAATCAGCATTTGCACGGAGACCGAGCTGAAACCGATGAGTGCCGAGACGACAAGAAACACACTCGGCTGCCTGGCCAAACCAGCGGCGATCAGGCTGAAGATTGTAACCACGATCGTCGCGATCATCAGTCGGCGGTTTTCCATGAGGTCCGCCAAGGGAACCAGGAAAAACAATCCGAGTGCGTAACCAATTTGAGTCAGCGATACGATAAAGCTAGCGCTGCCATTCGACATGCCGATATCCGGGGCGATCAAGCTGATAATGGGTTGCGCGTAATAGATGTTGGCCACGATCGCACCACAACAAAACGCAAAGAGAAGCACCATTCCCCTCGTCATTGAAGCTTTTGTTATCGCCGCTGCTGTGCCGCTTGTTGAAACGCTCATGCCATGAACTCCTGAGGTTCGACAGCGGTGACTTTCCAATAAAGGTCACCCGCCTGATGTTTGTCAGGTCACAAAATAGGCGGCACGCCCCACCGAGAGAATATGGACATGGCGCAACGTCATGTTGCGTCGTGCGCAAAAGCTGCCTGGGCGCAATCAACGCCTCCCGTGTGCATCATTGGCGTAAATAAGCGGGATACTTCATTGCCCGCACTCACCTTTCCAGGTCGATGCCCATACGGCACCTGTCCTTCATGTGATTGACCTACCCCCCCCCCTTTTCAACGCCCATCGACAAGCCGTTCGTGTTGAGCGCAGACTATTATTAATCGGTCGATTATTAATGCTTTCAACCCAAAAACACTCCTCTCCCGTCTTAACCGCTTCGAGTGTGGGTCGTCGATTTCGAGCTCACGAACGGGCGTACTTCACCGCTTTGGATAGGCTCCGTTTTGGAAGTGCGTGCCTATCATCCCCTATCCCTTGTCACGCTGACGTCGACACAGACCGATGTGAATACACCACGGGACACCTTACTGCTGCTTGAACAACAATATGAGCAGAGCCGTTGCGGCAAGCAACGCCCCCATGAGGAACGTGCTGCCTGCCCCAAAGTGCTGCCATAGCCAGCCCGCAAGAACACTGGCGATCAGCATGCATACACCACTGACCAAATTGAAAATACCGAATGCGGTGCCCTTGAGCGCATGGGGGGCATTGTCGGCCACCAACGACGCAAGAATGCCTTGACTGAACCCCATATGAAGCCCCCACAAGGCAACGCCCAGCATCATCATGATTACAGAACTGGATTGAGCCAGTAGCAGATCCGCCAAGACGAGCAAGACCATCCCTACATAGAGCAACTTCGCTCGACTGATCCGATCGGATAGCCAGCCGGCCGGGTAAGCGGACAACGTATAGAAAAGCGCCATGACCACCATCACCAGCGGAATCCAGGCGACCAACAGGTCTGTCTGTTGCGCTCGTAGTACCAGAAATGCCTCGCTGAAACGAGCCAGCGTAAACACCCCTCCAATGATGACGATCCACCAATACCCGGAAGAGAAGTCGTCAAGGACTCTCCAGTGAATTGGAGATCGAAATGTGTGTTCGGTCGGGAGGTGTGTGGGTTCTTTTACTCCTGTGACAATGAGAACCACCGCCACTGCTGCCGGAATAACTGCAAACCACAGGACTAGCTGTATATCTGCGAGCCATAACATGAGCACGATGGCCAGAGCAGGGCCAAGAACAGCCCCGACGGTATCCATCGACTGCCGCAGCCCAAAACAGGCGCCACGGATTTCTGGTGGCGCCACATCTGCGATCAGAGCATCTCGTGGTGCCCCTCGAATGCCTTTGCCAATTCGATCCAGAAAACGCGCTGTAAAGAAAACTTCAACCGAGTGAGCGAGAGGAAAAAGGGGTTTGGACAACGCGGCTAAACCATATCCAAGCAAAAGCAATCCTTTGCGCCGCCCGATAAAATCGCTGAAAGCACCGGAGAAAATCTTGACGAGCATGGCGGTCGACTCGGCAATCCCCTCGATCACCCCGACGGTCAATGCACTCGCACCCAATGTCGTAACCAGAAACACCGGCAGCAAGCTGTGTACCAACTCAGAAGACAGGTCCATGAAAAGGCTGACAAAACCCAACGTCCAGACAATGCGAGGAATACGAAGACGCTCGGCGTTGGTGTGTGGACTTTCGGTACTCATATTTTCAACCTGAATCGTCCTTGCTGCTGTAGACACACATGACCGGCAGCCTGGGTCGGTTTCTGCCCGTCACGGTAGGCAGAAACCGGCCAGAAACTGTCTGTCGCGTCCAGGTTCAAACCATTTTGCACGTCAACCAAGCACTCCAGAACAGGCTGCGGAAGAAACGAGTCGCGTCCCCGAATCCGGCGTCGTGTAACAGTGTTTGAACCGCCGCCTCAGAATGTGGAGGGTCAGCGCCTTGGAGGATTTTCCCCAGCTTTACCTTCACTTCATCCGGGCTGGCTCCATGCTCCCAGCGCCGGACTCGCCGCTCCGTGCTCGGTGTGCGCTGCGGTTTAATGGCGCAGTCGGAGCCGACGTTGGTGACCTCATGCGCAACGATCAAATGTTGAGTTCGTCGACGAAAACGTCGACTACACGCACCGGATTGGTGTCGCTGACGTAATCGTCGAGGCTCGACGGAAGCAAGGTGCCTTGACCCCGATGTTCACCTTGAATAAAGCGCTTCATGGGCGATCCTTGCGATGAAATCCTCAGAAATCATAGCAAGGGTATTCGGGCTGGATAGATACTCAATCGTAGACTTATTGAACCAGCTGCCGGATCCCTAGAGACAAAATCAAACCACCGCATAATCGATCAATAGCTTTTTTCCTCCTTCGATACGCTGAAGCGATCTCAGGTTGCGAAAGAGCGATTGCGACCACTCCATACCAAGTCATCGAAACCACCACTACGACTGCCAGCATCGACAAAAACGTGCTTGGTGAAACGTGGGTGGGGGCTGCCGCTGAGAAAATAGCGGCATAGAAGGCCATGGATTTAGGGTTGCCAATGTTCGTAACGACCCCCTGAATAAATGACTGCCGAAAGTTTCCGAGGACAGCATTATTACAGGGGGCAAGCGCGCTCTTCCCGGCCTTGAGCAGCAGTCGGAATCCAAACCACATCAGATAGGCTGCCCCCAGAATTTTTACGATCAGCGCCGCCCAAGGGAACGCAGCAAATACAACGCCAATACCTGCGATTGCACAGGTGGCCCAGAATAAATTGACCAATACGATGCCTGCTACCAAGGCCAAAGCTTCTGACCGCGTAGCAGCTACCGCTTTGTGGACTACTGCAACGAAATTTGGCCCTGGAATAACGACACCGGCCAGGTAAACCAAAAAGACTGTCAAAACGGCGGGACCATCGATCATCTGCATTCCTTGCGAGTGTTGTGGCTAGGGACGGTCTTTCAGATCAAGGTCTCCCGCGGACTCAACGTACAACGAAATAATCATTCGATACAGGGCTTTTGAGCGTAGTTGTGTTTTTACACGCTCTCGGCCAAAAGCGGTCGTATGTTGTGAATGGTGCGCTCAGAATGTGGAGATCGAACAACGCCCGATCCTGTGACGCAAAGCTGGGTATCGGTGCCGACGCTTTCAGCGACGTCGAGATAATGGTCAGGGCAGAGGTTGGAGGCTGGTTTTGACGGTAGTGACCACACGGTTACGGCCTTCGTGTTTAGCGTGATACAGGCGTTGATCGGCTGTACGCAGAATTACCTCGATAGTGTCGCCGTCGCGGCCAGATTGCGATACGCCGATGCTAACTGTGACCACGGTTGACCGCGGCAGGCCATGAGAAGAACTATTTGCAACGGTGCTTCGCAGACGCTCAGCGATTACGTGCGCGCCCTCAAGTGAAGTCTGAGGTAGCAGTATCATGAATTCTTCCCCGCCCACTCGGGCTACGCCGTCATATGGCCGGATCGAATCGAGGCATATCTCCACGAAACTCTTCAGGATGTCATCGCCAACCTGATGCCCGAAGCGATCGTTGATGGACTTGAAATTATCCAGATCGAGTGCCAACACGGAGAACGGCGCACCGCCGCGCGCGGTCCGGCCAATTTCGGCTTCGACTCGCTCCATGAACCGACGCCGATTATCAGCACCTGTCAGTGGGTCGGTCGCCGCAAGGTGCCCGAGTTCTTGATTGGTGCGCTGGAGTTCCTGCAGGGCGCTCTCGGTGTACGCCATCGCTTCGGCAAGACGCACCATTAACTCCTCTTGGCTGTAAATCTTCGAGAACGACCGCGTGGTGAGGAACGCTTGCACTACCCCATAGCTCAACATGAAGAATCCACCGGCGAAGATCGCATGAGCGAGCCACCACATATGGTTCCACGGACGTGCAAGGATGAAGGCGAAAGATGACAGCGCGAACGCGGTAACCGAGATGACAAAAATCATCATCAGCGGCGAACGGATACGGCGCAGCAGGAGCATTATCACGGTCAATGTGGAAAGAACGAGGGAACCACCTTCCATCGAGAGGCGCACCGCGAGATTGCCGGCGATCGACGAGTACGCAACGTACGCCACTGCCACGTCAACCAGCAGGAACAGTCCTATCCAGGTCAACCACGGGCGGGCCTTCATTCGTTGGTCCGCGACATCTGGTGGGCGGTGGTACGACAGCATTCCAACTAACAGCAGAATCGACATGACCAGTCGAGAGGCCGGTCCATAGAGCAGGAAGAGCCAGATATTGTGGTGCGCTTGCCCAGTGAACGCACCATGCAACGCGTAGATCAGTACAAAACCGAGAAAACCAAGCGTCATCCATCGCAGCAGCGGATCTCCCGATGACTGATAGCAGCGCCACGTTACGTAAGTAACAAACAAGCCTGCCAAGGTGGCTGTCGTGATCGCAACGATATGGAACAGGTGATTCTCGAATGTAAGGCTGGGGTCTTGAAAGAAGTATAAGTAGCCAATCAGATAGGCCGGAACCAACGCAAATCCCGCGAGCACCAAGTAGGCGTAAATCTTGACTATGAGGCGAACGGCTTCAGGTGGCTCGCCGGTGGCGATGAGATTGCTCATGGCTCCCTCCAATTTTAAATCCATTTAGCCAACACCGGTCCGGTGTTGGAGGCGCCTACATGCCAACGGTCCCTCGCATCATTACGCAGATATGGGATGGACCGACCTATGGAATTTCAATTTTAGACTCCTTACCAACTTCTGCTGCACAAGCAGGTAAAAATGTTCACGCGAACGCAATCATCTAACAACGAATGTCTCGTTATTCTCATCGGCCAAGGGTTAGCTGTCCTTCCTGAAAATCAGGTGGACACCATCCCTGGACTAGCGGAGTCAGCCAGATGACTTTGCCGGACGCGTACAGTTAATTGCCCCAGTCTCCCTAGCCACAGGAAGGTGGCACCGGTAGCGGACCGGCCATGCCAAACGACCTTCCCCCCGCCCTGCTCCACCGCCTTAAACAGAACATCATGGCCCTGGGTTGTGCCGTTGAAGAGATCGGTATTTGGATCGATCAGCGCGGCTCGACGATTGATCGTGAGTTGAACCTGATCTTTCATCCGGATGCGCTATCGCTGGTCAAGGCCGTCGATATCGTGAGTCTCCAGGTTCCGCTCTACCCCTCCAAAGAAGATCTACTCAACAAAAACACACTTGCCCAAATGAAGCGAAGCACCGACCTCATCAATTGCGCACGCGGAAAACTGGTGGAGCGCGATGCTGTCGTCCGGGATTTGGAAGCCGGACATATGGCAGGGGATGGGGATTATCCACGCTGAGTCGAAGCAGATCCGACTCATCACCCACCGTGAGAGCCAAATCTTTTCTTGTGGGTAAAGTCGAAGTAACGAGCAGCACAGTGACAGCACGGGACAAGGCAATTACAATTTGATTAACATCTAGCGACTTGAGCGATTGAATACCCTATGGAAAGCAAGACTGCGCGCCTCACTGTGCTCATTGATCCCGTCAAGAAAAAAGCCTTCGAGGAACTCTGTGCAGCACAAGACCTGACGCCTTCGCAGGTAGTCCGTCAACTGATTCGTGACTACCTGGACACCCACGGTGCCAGCTATTCGACCAAAAGTAAGCATGCTGCCACTACCAAGTCATAACCTGATACGGGCGGTAAGCCCCTAGAGGGTCGACGGGCCCTCTGCAATACTGACCGCTTTAGCCAGCGCGGTGTTGAAGTCGGCGTGGTAATGCTCCGTGCCGATTTCTTGCAAGATACCTACCCTATCGAGCTTGTGGAGCACCTTCGTGTTCGCTTCGCAGAGTTTCACCACGATGTTGCGTTTGTGCAGTTGCTGAATGACCTCCTCCAGTACCTGCAAGCCAGTGATATCCATAAACGGTACACGCTTCAAGCGAATAATCAGCAGACGTGGATCGGTATGGGTCTGTGCCAAGACTCGCTCGAAGGTCTCAGCCGCACCAAAGAACAATGGCCCTTCAATCGTATAAATCAATGTCCCTGGCGGCAGGCGAGTGTGGCCATTGGCCCTCAGCTCTTCTTCAAGCTCGTGCTCGATTACCTGTTGCACCTCCACAGATGAGGCCATGCGGCGCATGAAGTGCAGCATCGCAAGAATGACGCCGATATTCACGGCGATCACCAGGTCACTGAACACTGTGAGGCTGAAAGTGATGAGCAGAATAGCTACGTCTGCGCGTGGAGCCCGCTGGACCATGCGTTTGAAGTGCTTCAACTCGCTCATGTTGTACGCGACCACGAAAAGAATGGCGGCCAGAGCGCACAGTGGGATGTTTGAGGCCAGAGGTGCCAGAAACAGAATAATAAGCACCAAGGTGACCGCGTGCGTAATGCCGGCCAGCGGGCTCGTGCCGCCGTTACGGATATTGGTTGCAGTACGGGCAATGGCTCCGGTAGCTGCGAAACCGCCAAACAATGGCGTGACCAGATTAGCCACTCCCTGACCGATCAGTTCCTGATTGGAATCGTGCTTGGTGCCCGCCATGCCATCGGCCACCATTGCGGACAGCAGCGATTCGATTGCTCCAAGCATGGCGATAGTGAACGCCGGACCAATCAAATCGATGACGCGAGACAACGTGATTTCAGGCAGGCTCAACGCTGGAAGGCCTTGAGGTATGCCCCCAAATGCACTGCCAATCGTGGCTACCCCCTCGAAATGAAAGGTTGACTGTATCGCTGTAGCTACTGCCATTGCGACTAATGGGCCAGGTACCCGTTTGAGTCCGGGAATTCTGGACGCGGTTGTGACCAGCAAAAGACTAAGTACCGCCAGCAGGGTCGTGGCCATGTGAAGATCCGGGAGCGCCTGGAGCAAATGCCAGATCTTTTCATGGAAATGCTCTCCACTGATCTTCGGTAAACCGAAAAAGTCTTTCCACTGTCCGACCCAGATGATCACGCCGATGCCCGCAGTGAATCCGACTATCACCGGGTCAGGGATAAACTTGATGATTGCACCGAGGCGGGCCATCCCCAGCAATAACAACATGACCCCCGCCATCATCGTGGCGATTTGCAGACCGTCAACACCATGCTTGGCCGTGACCCCCGCCAGAATCACGATGAACGCACCTGTCGGCCCGGCAATCTGCAAGCGGCTTCCGCCAAAGAGTGAAACCAGCAGACCACCGATGATTGCGGTGTAGATGCCTTGCTCAGGTTTGACGCCAGATGCAATGGCAAACGCCATTGCAAGGGGGAGCGCCACGACCCCGACGATCACGCCAGACACCAAATTGCGGAGCCAATGCTCTCGCCCCAACAACCCCGCCTTCCATGCCTCACCTATTGCAATCATGGCTAGCTCCTGAGTGGATGCATGTGCATAATATTAACATACAGTGATAATTTAAATGCCCTTGATCCACCGCTTCGTGCGGCTGGAGATGTTTATAGTGAAAGTTCAGATGGAGCTGGGCGGGCATGCACTGCAAATAGAGAATCTTGAGAGCGCGCGTAGCGTGGTGACTGACATGAATCGTAAAACCGTGAAAAGCAAACACGCCGAAGGCGTGACCTTTGACACCCATGTGATCGCGAATCCGACCAACCCCAAGGAGTGGATCGTGTTCTTCAAGAAGGACGCCGGGAGAAGTTATTTCCTGGTTGATGACAACGAGGAAGTGGAGTCTTTCGGGCATCTGGATGACCTGATCGCCGAGCTTCGAGACTTGGGCCTCAAGACCGCTGAAATCCATTTCTAAAAATCAATGCCTTTCTGGTAGTGCCCATATCGCACACCCTGCTTACTCCCGTCTCAAGCCAATTCGCCAAAATTTCCGTCATGAAGGCAATGCTGTTCAGTTAAGGAAATTGTAGGAGCGAGCTTGCTCCTACAGAGGACCACATTCGCTTAACTGAACAGTATTACGTCATGAAGGGGGCTTTTCGACCGCCCGAATCAGCGCTACTGTAAACATCACTACAAAAAAACTAGCGAGCTCTACATGTTAAACTGGCTAGCGTTGATTCTTGGCTTACCGACAGCGAATGCCACCGAGCGCATGCGCGCTTGGCGTGCACTGAAAGCTTCTGGTGCGGCGGTTCTGCGTGATGGCGCCTATCTGCTGCCGGATACCGGTGTCTGTCGTGAAGCGCTCGCAGCTGTCGAACGGGACATCCTGGCCATCAATGGCACCGCATTTATCCTGCCTGTCATGGATCCTGACGGTGAGCGTTTTGTCGGGTTGTTCGACCGCAGCGAGGACTACGGCAAGCTACACGCAGAGATCGAAGAATGCCGTGGGCAGCTCAATCCTGAAAACGCATTGGCCCTCACGAAACAGGTTCGCAAACTGCGTAAAACCTACGACCTGCTGACCAACATCGATTACTTCCCAGGCAAACCGAAGCAACAAATCGACGCTGCTTTGCAGGAGTTGGAGACAGCAGTCAGCAGAGTCCTGTCCCCAGACGAACCGCACAGCCACAACATACCCATAACGGTGCTCAACCGTGACGACTTTCAGGGGCGACTCTGGGCAACCCGCAAGCGTCCTTGGGTTGACCGCCTGGCTTGTGCCTGGCTGATCCGTCGCTTCATTGACCCCAATGCTCAGATCCTCTGGCTGGACACGCCACAGGACTGTCCGGCCGATGCGTTGGGCTTCGATTTCGATGAGGCGACTTTCAGTCATGTCGGCAACCGCGTGAGCTTCGAAACCCTGCAAGCCAGTTTTGAGCTTCAAGAGTCCGGTCTGAACCGCATTGCGGCCCTGGTGCACTACCTCGATATCGGAGGCATTCAGCCGGTGGAGGCTGCCGGTGTCGAGCGTGTGCTGGCAGGACTGCGCGAAACCATTACCCACGACGACCATTTGCTGGTCGCTGCGAGCGGCATTTTCGACGGTCTGCTCGCCGGGTTTGTGAAAGAGGAACAACCCAATGAGTAAGGATTTGGCACCAATGGTTGAAGACGAGCTGTTGAGGCCGGAAGCGATCAGTTTGCGTGAAGCGTTCCGGTTCTGGTTGAAGCTCGGCTTCATCAGCTTCGGCGGGCCTGCAGGACAGATCTCGATCATGCATCAGGAGTTGGTAGAGCGGCGGCGCTGGATATCCGAGCGCAGATTCCTGCATGCCCTCAACTACTGCATGTTGCTCCCTGGGCCAGAGGCTCAGCAGTTGGCAACCTATATCGGCTGGCTGATGCATCGAACCTGGGGCGGGGTGATTGCGGGCGTGCTGTTTGTGCTGCCCTCTTTGTTCATCCTGATCGCTTTGTCGTGGATGTACATCGCCTTCGGCGAAGTGCCTGTGGTTGCGGGGCTCTTCTATGGCATCAAGCCCGCCGTGACCGCCATCGTCGTGCAGGCGGCCCATCGAATAGGCTCTCGGGCATTGAAGAACAATTGGCTATGGGCGATAGCGGCAGCCTCATTCACCGCAATCTTCGCGTTCAATGTGCCGTTCCCTTTAATCGTTCTGGGTGCCGCACTGATCGGTTATGTCGGCGGACGCCTGGCACCCGAAAAATTCAGAGCCGGGGGCCATAGCGCCGCAAAAAAATCCTTCGGCCCGGCCTTGATCGATGACGACACTCCGTCCCCGGAGCATGCCCGGTTCAGCTGGTTGAAATTGGCATCGCTCGCACTGATTGGCGCCGCACTATGGGCATTGCCAATGGGGATTTTGACCGCACTCTTTGGCTGGGAAGGCACTTTGACCCAGATGGGCTGGTTCTTTACCAAAGCGGCGCTGCTGACGTTTGGCGGGGCCTACGCGGTACTCCCATATGTGTACCAAGGCGCGGTTGGTCACTATGGCTGGCTAACCCCGACACAAATGATCGACGGATTGGCGTTAGGCGAAACCACACCAGGGCCGCTGATCATGGTGGTGGCTTTCGTCGGCTTTGTCGGGGCCTATGTCTCGCAAGTGTTCGGTGCCGATCAAATGTTTCTGGCTGGGGCTGTCGCCGCCTCCCTGGTGACATGGTTCACCTTCCTGCCCTCGTTCCTGTTCATCCTCGCGGGTGGCCCGCTGGTGGAGTCGACCCACAACGAACTCAAGTTCACGGCACCGCTAACTGCCATTACAGCGGCAGTCGTCGGCGTGATCCTCAATCTGGCGTGTTTCTTCGGTTATCACGTGCTATGGCCGAAGGGCTTCAGCGGCAACCTCGATTGGCCCTCAGCCCTGATCGCCATTGCAGCGGCAATTGCCTTGTTCCGCTTCAAGCGGGGCGTTATTCAGGTGCTGATGACCTGCGCACTCGTCGGCTTGGCAGTGCATCTGTTGCGCTGAAAACACGAGCTGGTTAACAGTCTATGGCGGGCACCGGGCTCGCCAGATCACCCAGCCTACCGAGCTAGGCAGGAGGTGTTCCATGAGGTGGATTACCCGTGAACGACCCAAGATCGACCGCATCGCCTGCCCTTGGTTGATCGCTCGTTTTATCGATCCGCAACCCGAGTTTTTGTATGTGCCCAGCGCTGATGTGCTGCGGATAGCCGCAGAGAAAGATGCTGCACCTTACGACATTCCCGGCGTTGAGCTGACCCATGAGGGCGAGTTGTGCAGCTTCGATGCATTTCTAAAGAAGTACCGGCTCAGTGAACCCGCCTTGCAGCATCTGGCCAGGATCGTGCGCGGCGCTGATACCTCTCGCCTGGATCTAACGCCGCAATCGGCCGGGTTGTACGCCATCTCACTGGGACTGTCGAAGTGCTTTGCGAATGACCATGAGATGCTGGTACACGGCCTGATCCTGTATGACGCACTCTACGCATGGTGCAAGGAATGCCAAGGTGAAACGCATAACTGGCCTGCGCAAATGTGAAGAGTCCCGGTTACACAGCGTTATGCGGTCAGGCCGATCCAGCCATGGAAGCCTACGTACAGACCTACACCGATGATCAACAGACCGGACAGGTATGGCGCACGACGAGCCACGGTGCCCAGCCATGGCCAGCGATTGGACGCCTGTTTAGCGCCAATGGCCGCCGCCACTCCCACCGCCACCAAGGTAATCGCCAAGCCAATGCTGAAGCACAGAACCAGCATCCCACCCAGCGCCACTTCTTTAACCTGAAGGCACAGCAGCAGTACGGTGATGGCCGCAGGGCACGGAATCAAACCGCCTGTAAGACCGAACATGACGATCTGGCCTGTGGTGACCTCACGGTTGGTAAAGCGCTTGCGGATGTCGTTGGCATGCGCACGTTCATGCGCATCCTGATAGCCATCAATCGACAACTCCAGGCCTTCCGGCCCGGAAGGCGCATGCCCGTGATCATGCTCCTGATACTCCAGATCGTAATCATGGGAATGCCCCGCATGCCCAAGACTCAAGCGAGCACTGAATTCATGCGGTTCCGGGATATCGACTGCCGACTCCAGGAAGCCTTCGCGCTCGACAAAAGAGAAGGATTGCGTGCTGCCGTCTGGGCGAGTCGTCATCAGGCGAACATCTGAGGCAGCCCAGGCATGTCCGGTCAATGTTTTCAGGCGCCAATGCGGTGGCATGTCTACTTCGAATATCGACAGTTCGACACGGCCATGGCCGGTATCGATTCGGTGGGTTCCATCATGATGGTCATGGTCATGTTCGCCGTGGTGGTGGTCATCACCTTGCTCGAACTTGAACATCTGCTCACCGCGCCAGGTACGCCACAGCATCCAAAGCGCAATCACGATGATCAGTGCGCAGGACGCCATCTGGAAGTACGGCTCAGTGGTTTGAGCGTCGAGGCCTTGGCCCAGGTACATGCCGCCGATGGCGACCAACCAGACCACTGCGGTGTGCGACAGCGTCGCGGCCAAGCCCAACAGAACGGCCTGTTTGACCGAGCCACGGATGGCCACGATAAAGGCCGCCATCATGGTTTTTGAATGGCCTGGTTCCAGGCCATGCAAGGCACCGAGCAGAATGGCGCTCGGGAAATACAGCCAGGCGTGAGCCCCGCCTTGTTGCAGCAGTTCAGCGAAATTGGGCATGTCAGACCTAGAGGTACTTGGTGATTTGCTTGAAGGCTTCCAGTGGTGCGCGCTCGCCATTGTTCAACGCCGAGACAGTGTCCTCCAGGCAGTGATCAATGTGATCCTGTATGAGCGTGCGCTTGGCTTGGCACACCGCTTTTTCAACAGCATGCAGCTGCTGGGCAATGTCTACGCACTCACGCCCCTCTTCGATCATGGTGATGATTGCGCGTAAATGGCCGTCTGCCCGCTTGAGGCGTTTGATGATCGCCTCATGACTTTGGTGGACGTGTGGGTGCGCGTGTTCGTGCTCACTCATGATTTGAGTCTTCGCGATTAGAGAATTACGCGAATCTTATCCCCCCTGGGGGGATACAAGCAATCTAGAATCCGTCTGCACCTGGGTATAGATCCGGGCGGTTAATTTCTGGCTACTGCGACAGGCAGTTATGGGTCGGTTTCAGCCCATCGCAACAGGCGATAATCGGCCAGAAGCTGCCCTTCATGAACGGCAGCAATGGCCAAAAGTGGGCAATCGTTTACGGTGAAACGATGCTCCAGACGGATATAACACTCTATTCGATAACCCGCCCGATCAGATCGTTGCCTTGGCTGATGTGCCGTGAAGATATTGCCTCGCAATAGCCTTCATCTGCTCGGAGGACATGACTGCGCCATGTCCTCCGTGAATGCACTGCACCTCCAGATCGATCAAGCGTTGCATCGTCTGACGGTAAAGAGCCTGGTTCGAGCAGGGCAGGTTATCGACCAATCCACCGATGTAGATGACATCACCACTGAAAAGCACACCTGCAGATTCGTCGAGTAGGCCGATGGAGCCATGAGAGTGACCGGGTAAATGAAGTACCCGTAGCTGTTTGTCTCCCAGATCGATGATGTCTCCCTCCTCTACGGTCTGGGTCAATGGAGCCGGCCTGATGCAGTAGTGCTCCGGCGACCAGTTCAGGCAAGGTGATTGCGTCACTGCGCCCGGCAAGCTGCGAAACACATGAGCCAAGGTGTCCTGATCAACCATGCGGGCAAAATCTTCCGCCTCAGCTGGGTGCCCGAGTCGTGTTTCGAACTCATGGAAACCGCCGACATGGTCGGCATGAATATGGGTCGCCACCGCAATAAGCCGCTTACCTTCTTCTAGAGCCAGGGCTGGCCGTAACGGAACCAACCCCATGCCGAAATCAATCACCAGATCGGCATCGCGCCCTCGCACGTGAAAGAGGTTGGCGGCAAAGTAGCGGTGCACATAAGGCTCGCTCAAGCACGTGATGCCATCGCCCAGGTCCTGCCTTTCGTACCATTCATCCCTCATGGAGCACCTCAATGCAGAAGCTGGCCAAGAAAGCGCTGGGTTCGTTCGTGGCTCGGCTGGGTAAATATTTGATCAGGCGAACCACACTCGACGATTTGACCTGCATCCATGAAGACAACTTTGTCAGCCACCTTGCGAGCAAAGCCCATTTCGTGGGTAACACACACCATGGTCATCCCCTCTTCCGCCAGTTGAACCATGGTGTCGAGCACCTCTTTGATCATCTCCGGGTCCAGCGCTGAGGTTGGTTCATCGAACAGCATCACTCGGGGGTTCATGCACAAGGCTCGTGCAATGGCAACTCGCTGCTGTTGGCCTCCCGACAGTTTGGCGGGATAGCAGTGGGCTTTGTCCGGGATGCGTACCCGCTCCAGGTAATGCATGGCCAGTTCCTCTGCTTCTCGACGAGGCATTTTGCGTACCCAACGTGGAGCCAGGGTGCAGTTTTCAAGAATAGTGAGGTGAGGAAATAGATTGAAATGCTGAAACACCATACCCACTTCACTACGCACCCGGTCGATGCGTTTGAGCTGGCCGGTAAGTTCCACGCCGTCGACGACGATGCGTCCTTCCTGGTGTTCCTCCAGGCGATTGATGCAGCGAATCAGGCTGGACTTGCCGGAACCGGAGGGCCCGCATATGACCACCCGTTCGCCCTGCTGGACATCCAGATCAACATTTTTCAGTACTTGGAACGTCCCGTACCATTTGCCAAGCCCCCGAATTTCCACCGCAGTTGGCTGAGTCTTGGCAAGCGCGACTGGCGTATCAATGGACAGTTTCATGGTGTCTCCTGTTTTGCCCGAAAAACCGCCCTTAGCGGTAGCCATTGGAAAGAACGCGCTCGACGCGCATCTGCAGGCCCGTCAATACCGAGACCAGCAACATGTAGTAAACCAACGCAGCGCTGTACCACTCCAGGAACTGAAAACTCGTGGCAATTGCAAACTGGGTGGTGGTCATCAATTCATTCAAAGAGATGATGGTCGCCAGGGAAGTCGCCTTGAGCAGCGAGATGAACTCGTTAACCAAAGCGGGTAGCGCAATACGTAAGGCTTGCGGCAACACCACCAGCATGAACACTTGCCATCGATGCAGGCCCAATGCCGCTGCGCCTTCGCGCTGGCCGCTGCTCACCGCAGCAAATGCACTGCGAAATATCTCGGTCAGATAGGCGATCTGTATCAGCGTCAGAGCAATGAATGCCGCCAGAAAAGGCGTGAACCAGCCACCACGAAAACTGGGGAACAGTTGCGGTAGCCCATTCCAGATAAACAGCAAGACCAGCAACGCCGGAGCACCACGGAACAACCACACATAACTGGCCATCGACCAGCGCACGCCGCTCCGCGACGAAGTTGCACAGGAGCCGGTGAACAGCGAAACACCCATCGACAACGCCATCACGCCAACCGACAACACAAGGGTCAGCAGCGCCCCTTTAGCCAGCGGCCAGCCGAATACGGCGTCCAGGAATAACGAAGAATCAAACACCATGACGCTCACCCTTACTGCTGAGCCAATTGGACGTCTGTCGACTGGGTTGGCAGATTCCACTTGGCGAGCAGCGTTTTCAGTTCACCACTTTGCTGCAAGGCACCCAGCGCATTGTTGAGTTGTTGCAAATCGGCAGTGTTCTTGCGCAGGTATAGTCCAAACAGGTCAGCGTCTGGATAGGTGTAGGTAATCTGTAGTTGCCCAGGTACCTGGGTACTGCGATAAGCCGCCGTTGTATCCTGGGTGATCGTCGCTGTTGCTCGCCCTACGAGAACCTGCTGGATGACCGCCGAAGCCGACGGGTACGTCTGCATGCTGATGGGCTTGCGACCGTTTTCTACCAGCTGTTTGTTGAGAGCCTTTACCGTGTCCTCGTAGGTGGTGCCCGCCTCGATAGCGATCACCTTGCCGCTCAGATCTTCCGGTTTGCGGGTTTGCTCATCCCGTGCCGACGTCACCATGACCTTGGACGATTTGAAGTAGCCAACACCGTCGTAGCGCTTCAAACGTTCGCTGGTAAGGGTCATGCCGCTGGCAACGACATCACAACGTTCTGAGTCGAGAGACGGCAACAGACCTTTGAAATCGCCCACAACCAACTGGAGTTTTACGCCCCAGTGTTTGGCCAGCGCAGCCATGACATCCACCTCAAAACCAACCATCTGGGTGTCGCCGGGCTTGGCGTAGAACTCCATCGGTGGAAACTCGCCGGCCGTACAGACTTTTAATGTGTCGCCCTGAGCGAACGAAGGTTTCGTGCTGCTCAGATCAGCTGCAACGGCCAAGCTGCTGGCCATACCCAAACCCAGAAAAATTGCGGCTACTTGTCTCATGACATTTCTCTTGTTGTTTTAGTGGTTTAGAGGAGGAATGCGGTAACGCAGGGCAATGGTGCTGGCGACAAAGAGGGCAAACAAGCTAAACTTTTTATAGGGTTATTCTTTAGAAAAACTGAAATATAGGCACGGCAATGGCGCTCCCACCTCTCCATAGTTTTCGGGTATTCGAATGTGTCGCACGACTGGGGAATATTGCCGCGGCGGCGGTGGAGTTACATGTCACCACGGGCGCAATCAGTCAGCAGCTTCGGGTTCTGCAAAGTGGGCTGGGTAAGGAGTTATTCGAGAAGCAAGGTCGACGACTGGTCCTGACCGACAATGGCCGTCTCTTGCAACATCGGGTAGCCAACGCGATTTGCGAAATCCAGGATGGGGTGCGACAGCTGTCCAGTGAACATGAGGGAGAACGGCAGAAAATCGAACTGACGCTTTCTATTCCCAGCGTGCATGGCGTCACTTGGCTTGCCACGCGGCTTTTCGCGTTCATGGATGACAATCCGCACATCAAGTTGAATGTCATCACCGCAAGTTACTTCAATACAGTTGATTGGCGACGAGCCGATCTGGCCGTGATTTACGGCGTCCCTCCCTGGCCTGGCTTCTGGTGGCGATTACTGCACGGCATCCGCATGACACCCGTATGTAGCCCCCAACTATTGCGCGGCCCCAAGGCCATTCGAAGCGTGTCCGACCTGGCTCATTATCGATTGCTTCATGAAGACGATGGCGCCCAGTGGCGACGCTGGCTGTCCGAGGCACGCTTTGGACAATCGAGTGACTCGGATATTTACTTCGATGATTTCGGCATGGTTCTGCAAGCTGCTCGCGATGGGTACGGCGTGGCACTCAGCGACGAGGTTGTGTCCGCCCGCGATCTGGATGAAGGCCGACTGGTACAGCCTCTCGCCCTTGCCGTGCCAGCTTTGCAGAACTATTACTGCGTGTGCAGCGAAGGTAATCGCGATCGTGAGGAAGTGAGCAATTTCATCGAGTGGTTGATTGCGCAATCGCGACTACCTGTTACGCCTCAGGTGTAAATTGCTTTTCGTAGGGAGTCGGATCATACGACAGCATGACGGCTTCAACCCGCTGACTTCGAGTGTGAGCGTCCGTATGGGATGTGGATTCAACCAGTCGATGTAACACTCCTGTTTACACAGAATCCAGTGTGTTGCATCCACCGGCTGAATCCACGGTCGAGTACTGCCTCTACCTCTCTGGGGGCGCTCAATGCAGCTGAAGTGCGGACCCGCCGAGAGCTTGGCGCTGATATTCGTTAACAGCAGCAAGCAGCGCTGTAACCGTCCGGGTAAGACACCTGTCGTTTCCCGCCACAAGGGCGCATTGGTACTAGCTCCTGAAATTGCGGTAATGCTCCGGGAGTAGTCACCCTGCTCCTGTAGAGTGATCTGTCATCGCTTACGACAGTTTGGTACGCTGTCCTGACGCACCTGACAGATTCGAGCCCATGCTGGAAGAGCTACGAAGAATCGACCTAAATCTATTGCTGACCCTTCATGCATTGTTGTTGGAGCGGCACGTGACTCGGGCATCGGTTCGACTGCATAAAAGCCAGCCAGCTGTCAGCCATGCCCTGGCTCAACTTCGAGCGCACTTTGACGATCAATTGCTGATTCGTCGCGAAGGGCAATTGGTGCTCACCGCCAGAGCTCAAAGCTTGCTAGGGCCTCTTGAACAGGCGTTAAGGCACCTCAATGACTTGCTGGGGGCTTCTGACTTCGACCCCAGCAGCTCTCAAGCACGGTTCCGGCTATCGCTGTCCGACTATGCCACTCGCCGGGTACTGCCTGGCTTGGTACGGCATGTTCGCAATGTAGCGCCTGGAGTGGATCTGGCTGTCAGCCAAGCGAGTCGTGAAACCATGATGGCCCAATTAGCTGATGGTGAGCTCGATGTGGCGCTTGGTATCTTTCCGGAGTATCCGGATGGCATCCATGTGCAGGAGCTTTTCCCGGAGCATTTTGTCAGCCTCGCCGACGAAAGCGCCCTACCGGAATGTGGCTGCCTGACGCTAGAGGAATGGCTGGAGCGTCCGCATGTGATGCTTGCCCTTCGGCCTGATGCGAATGACGAGATCGAAAGAGTGCTGGCAAGCATGGGACTGCGTCGAAGAATCGCTGTGGCACTTCCTCATTGGAGCGCCGCAATCGAACTCATTGCCGGCACAGACCTTATCCTGACCGTTGCGAGCTGGGCCGTCAGTGGGCTCGACAGATATCCAACACTCCGAACGTTCGATGCTCCTCTAGATCTTCCCGTCCTGTCCTATCAACAAGCATGGCATGCCCGTAAAGACGCAGACCCTGCCAACAGGTGGATCAGGGAAGCAATCTTGAAGTGCAGCCAGAGCACCTGAATCTTGACTTAAGCAGCTCCCGACTCAGCGGGGCCTTTGAGCTCAACCTGATTACCGTCAGGATCGAAGCAGTAAATCGATAGACCAACGCCTTCGGCCCCGTACCTAGTCACCGCCTTATCAGCAACGATGTCAAAAGCTTGCAAGTGGGCAAGGATCGCCTGCTCATCGAAGGGTTCGACTCGAAGGCAGAAATGATCGACATTACGTCGTTCTTTCCCTGGCGCCCCGCCGCCCATGGCACCCAAGGGGCCATTAACGTCCACCAGATCGATCATCGAGCTTCCCGCTTTAAGGTGGATCATGGCGTACTGGTCATTGCGCTTCTTAATTGAGCATCCGAGAACCTGGGTATAGAAATCGACACTCCGCTCCATGTCCTCAACTCGCAGGACAACGTGGTCGATGTGCTGAACTTTGAAAATAGACATTCAATCGTCTCCTGAGGCAGAAAGCGAACCTCCGTTGCCAAATGGTACGGAGGCTCGTGAGCGTTAGACTTAGTGAATCTTGTCGAACAGAGTTGGCATGTCGCCTGAGAAGTCCACCCAGGGATTGGTGTTCAACAGATACGCATGGGGCGCAGTAGGCTCATCGTAGTGGACTACGAACTCTTCGGGGCCGTGAGCATATGCCACGATCAAGCCCTGTTTCGCATCCATGTATCCGGCGTGAATGCCCATGCCTGGATAACTCAAGCGAATCGCTGTTTCCTCACTGGCTGGGCCAACGGTGAGCCGTACTACAACTCCTTCGGGCAGCACGAACATCCAGGTGAAGGGGCCGCCCGATACGACGGTCATCACTTCATCGATACCTACACCGTTCTCGGCCATGTTGACGTGGAAGCGACCGAAGCTCTCCAGAACGCCGGCACGGTGTTCGTCAGGGATGGCCAGCATGTCATAGACCTTGGGATAGGGGGCAACGCCAGGCTGATGGGTGGAAAGAAGGCCGCCACGTGGCGTCTCGGGCACACGCCCAGCCAGTTCGATCTGCTCAAGCAACTCTGCGCGGTTCAGGCTGAAGAGCCTGATCAGTTCTTCTTGCTCGGCCTCGGTGACAGTGCGGGACTGCGATGCTTTCAAAATGGGTTTGGCTGCGTCCGGAATGCTCACGGTGCTTGCACGAACACCTACGCTCCGAAGCACGGCGTTTACTTCTTCAAGGCCAACAGCGTTCGGACGGCCATCACTGAATTGCAGTTTCACGATATTCATAAATAACACTCCGATCTTTCTACGAAAATATAGTGCTGAACTTCCGTTCATATGCACCTCATGTCAGCCGAGAAAGATTTCTCGGCTATTCGCACACAAGCCGCGTGCGTTGGTTCGACTAGAGGGTCGACCTGAATAAAAAGGGCTGGCTACCAAGAGCGACCACCAGCCGAAAGGGAGGCTCTGGTTTATTTGAGGTTCGCGTTGACCGTTGCGGTCTGAATCAACTTTCCGGAATTAGCGGGCTCTTTGTTTGAGCCCACTTGAACCACGATCAATCCGAAGAAGATGATCAGCATCCCTGCAACCCGAACCAAGTTGATTGGCTTCGCGGTCAGGCCGAGGAGGCCAAAGTGATCGATTAGCATCGCGGCTATGACCTGACCCACCATCACGAACAAGATGTAGTTCGAAGCGCCAAGCTTTGGGGGCAGGAAGGTGGCCATTGCGACGTAAATGGCCCCGCTGAATCCGCCTATCCAGAGCCACCAAGGCCCCTGCAACGCTCCCGCAATGTTTGGCTGCGGTATGCGAAGAACCACGATGGTGGCGATCAGCACAGCTGAGCTGACGATCAGCGAAGTAAGGGCAGCCCAGAGTGGATGACCGAGCTCGCGGCCAAGGGCGCCATTGCTGGAGGCTTGTAAAGGAATCAAGGCGCCGGCAATCAGAGCCAGGCCCATTGGAACAGTTGCAAGAATCGAGATCTTCCCAAACATGACCGTAACCTCTCGTGTTTCGGTGTGGATGGGGAGATATTGATGTATGGGTATTATGAATGGAAATCGACAATACGCACACGTCATATTCGCCTGACGAATGCATCGCGTTAAGTACGTGCCTAGGTGGGCAAGCTTCTCCTCATGCCAATTTTGGTTAAGCGGGTATCGCTTGGTTGATGTCATTCCAGTGATACCTACTGAGACAGGGTCAGTACGTAACGGTGCCCGTTTCTATTCCAGCACAGTGTCTTCTGGCTTCAACATCTACGACAACAAGGAAAAGTGTCGCCTTCCCCTTTCATTTCCAACGCGAGCGGAAGCAGATGCGGTGTGTAACGCGAAAAACTCAAAGCAGTTATTCAGCTCAATGGATTGATCGCGAATACCGAAAGTGGCTTACAGGTCACTAAGAAAGACTAGCGGACACTCGGGCCAGACAATCGATCGTGCCTATTGTGATCAGCCATTGAAACGCACCGCACTGACTGACGTTAGCCCCACGCTCAGGAAGCAATCGGCCGCCGTCATAAATCACCATCTAACTTCTCCCCTTTCGTATTAGATCGATTGGCAGATTATGGTTGAGGTTCCAGAAACTTTAGATCGCTATTGGCCGATTTCTGCCTATGCTGACAGGCTGCTGGGTCGTTTTCAGCCGGTCGCCACAGGCAGAAATCGGCCGATTCTGTTGAAAAAGTCGGTTCGCCCAAACAGCCTGGTCATTGACTGGTTAAAACGCCTTTTTTGCACACTGCTACGTGAAATCCGAGTCCGGAAGCCTCTGCCAAAAGTAAAGATTTCAATCTCGGACGCGTACTTTTCCGATGCGCAAACCATGGCCGACTTTTTCAACAGAATCGGCCAAAAGCAGCCACTCGAACACATCACCTGATCGGCTGTTTTGCAGGACGACGTGGTCACCGATGTTCCGCTGCCAACATTGACCTGAACTGAGAAATGATCTCTGAAGATAGCCCGGCACCTTCGAACACTGCGCAGGTGAAGCTAACGGGTGCTGGGCCTGGAGCAGTTATGATGCGGTCTGCAACCACAGCTACTGGACTGCTTCGATAAAGCGTGCGCCCTTCATAACCTACGGCATTTTTTTGTAAGAAGTCAGCGCTGTTCGAGGTATGAGGAACCGTGTCGAGAAGCCCGGCCCTCGCAAGTGCCAGCGTTCCCCCACAGATACCGGCAATTGTCGCTCCACTTGAACGACTAGCATGAAGAAAGTCTCGAATATCCGGTGCTTCTGCACGTTCCCAGACCATTCCTCCAATGACGACGACAACGTCCGGTTTCCAGTCCAGACATTGTTGCAAACTGCTATCGACAGTTACAGCCAACCCACCCTGCGAGCGGAACTGCCCCGTAGCAGAAGCGAAAAACCTGACGTCGATCCCGTAAAACGGGGACGCAGTTCCAGCAATGAAAGCATATTCCCAGTCCGCAAAACCGGGTGTCAGTATCAATCCCACTCGTGCCATCAGTCAGAATCCTCCATGAATGCCAATAACATATGGCGACAACAAACATACATCAAGGGAAGGGCTGCTTTGGGTCCAGGCTGTGTGAAAACACGYTGAATGCGTTGAAGGCTGAGAGTCGCGAGGGTTGCCTGTGGAATCAGCGGGGTGGAAGCGCGAATTACCTTGGTCAGCTACATAGATGTTCGTAATGCCGTTTGGGCCGCGTCAGCGGCCCAAACGGCTACTCACGGGCGAACAAGCGGCCGGATTTACGCCCTGATCGCCTCAAGCAGTCCTGCGATGCCGAAGATGCTCATCATTCGTTTGAGGTTGTAGGCCAGCACGTGAAGGCTCATCTCGGTGCTTACCGGCGCCAGCGTTAGGGCTCTGCTGGCCGCAGATAGGGCTCGATAAAGCCGCAGCCAAGGATCTCGTTCAGGCGTTGTGCATCGTTCATTCGGCGAAACAGTCCAATAGTCTTCCACGGCGCGTGACCATCGACATTGGGCGCTCCCAATCCGGCCAACAGGTCGGCGATCAGTATTGATCGGGTCTCGAAAGAGATGCGTGTCAGCCCGGTGCTATTGCCGACGCCGGTATGGGCATGAGCCCCGGAAAAGGCGATCAGGCTCCCCGGAGCGATATCGACGGCAATCCCCTCCCGCGGGTCGATCGCTTCCAGCAGATGCGGAATGGCTTCGTCGGCATCCACGGCATTGCGGCCGTCTCGATGGGATCGCTGCAAAATGGTGCGCATATCGAAATCTGCGCTCGAATTACCCAGCGGTCGCTGCCAAAGGCCTGGATACAAGGCGACGGTACGCCCTGCCGCGATGGGATAGATGGGCGCCCACCAGTTGGTTTGTGCATAGATATTCGACCCCCAGGTATCGCGGTGAAACGCGATGGTGGCCGTCGTGCGGGCACGCGGTATCGACTGCCCTGGCTCGCAATGCGGCTGAAAACGCAAATGCAGGCGATCGCACGCCAGGGTATCGGGAGCGATGCCAAGGCTTTGCACGACGTCCTGCCAGCGCTGCTGGACCTCAGCCGAGCCTGCGAAGTCGTTCTGAATTTTCGCAAAGCGCTCAGTCTGTTCAGGGTGGCTCAAATAGCGATGGATCTGTTGCGGCGACCAGGGATGCAGCGCGTCTTCGAGGAACGCACGCGTATATTCCACCAGCGCCGTCATGGGCTGCAGGTCAGTGAAGCGAATGATCTCGCCAGCATAGATCCGGTCATGCAATTGGCGAGCGGTGCTCGGTATGGCAAGCGAGCTGTACATGACTGGAAGTCCCCGGAAGGTGCGCCCCTGACTTTAGATCCACGCCGATTGTGGCGAAAGTGGCAGGTGGGGTGAAAAAGCGCGGATCAGGCCCTGGGGCCGTGAGCAACAGGCGACCTTCAAGCCATGAATGGGGCGCTTATGGCAGTTCTTAGCAGGCAGTTAACGGCCGATTCTGTTGAAAAAGTCGGTTCGCCCAAACAGCCTGGTCATTGACTGGTTAAAACGCCTTTTTTGCACACTGCTATGTGAAATCTGAGTCCGGAAGCCTCTGCCGAAAGTAAAGATTTCAATCTCGGACGCATACTTTTCTGCTGCGGAAACCATGGTCGACTTTTTCAACAGAATCGGCCAATAGCGGCCCTTCGGACTTGCCCCGAAAGCCCGGCTGCTGACCGGTCAATGCAGATAACGAAAACTATGCATGTCAGTCGGAGTATCGGCTTTAATGTCGGTGCAGATTCACCTGCTCACGGCGCTGGCTTTCTATAATTTGCGAGATGTGATGCACGCTATCAGTGGGTTTCAGGTTCTGAACCCCTATCTAAATCAAGGAAGACAACCCCATTGAAAACAGCTCTCGGCGCCCTGCTTTTAACCTGTCTGACGACCAGCGCTCTCGCTGACGTCAACTCTGTCGGCTTCCAATCCTCCACCCTGCCGGACCCACACAATGAGCGACCGCTGGAGATGGTCGTCTGGTATCCCAGTACAACGACCGTCACCCCACAGTTGATCGGCGACGATGTGGCGTTTGTCGGTGCTTCTGCGGTTCGCAACGCGCCACCCTCTGCTGGCGAGCACCCATTGGTGGTGCTCTCCCATGGATTCAGAGGCAATTGGAACAATCAGAACTGGTTGGCGAGTGCATTGGCCCATAAGGGTTACATTGTCGCAGCGGTCAACCACCCCGGCACCACGACCCATGATCGCAGCCCGCAAGCGGCGGCGCAGTTATGGCAGCGGCCCATTGACCTGCATCGGGCCATTGAGGCGGTCACCACTCAACCTGAAAAATTTGGCGTGGTCGCAAAGCGTCAAATTGCTGTAGTGGGCCATTCACTCGGCGGCTGGACTGCAATGGAGATCGCCGGTGCTCGTTTCGACCCGGCCCTGTTTGCCCGTGACTGCAAACTCCATCCGCAGTTATCCAGCTGCACAAATTATCAAAAGATCAACCCTGAGAGTACTCCGGCATTAAAGGCTGGTCTGGCCGGCGATTTGCGCGATCAACGCGTCACCGCTGTGGTTTCTTTGGACCTGGGACTCTCTCGCGGGATGACCGATGAGAGCCTTGCGGCACTGCCGGTGCCGGTGCTAGTTATCGCTGCCGGCGCACCGTCGGTGGAACTGCCTGCTCAGTTGGAGTCCGCCAACCTGGCCACACGCCTGCCCCAAGCGTCCAGCCGCTATATCGAGATCAGTGACGCCAGCCATTTCAGCTTCTTGCCGATTTGCAAACCAGGTGCAGTGGCATTGCTCGAAGAGGACATTCCTGGCGATGGCATCATTTGCGGGGATGGCGACAATGCTCGCCCGCGCGAGGTAATCCAACAGCAGGTTACGTCACTGATCACCGAGTTTTTGACGCAGTCCGCGAACAACAAAGTGGAGCTCTAGGATTGCTGGCACTCGGCAACTCAGCAGACCTGAAATTTGCGTAGGAGCGCAATTTTTGTGTCGAATCCAGCCACCTATTACGATCAAAAACGTTTTTACACAGCCTCGGCCAATAGCAGCCTCTCATGTGAGGCTGCGAAACCTCGGGGGCTCAAGCATCTGGATTGAGCGTCTCCCTAAGTTCCGCCCATTGCAATAGTGCATCCAATGCCGGACACAGCGCCTGGCCCCACTCTGTCATGCGATATTCCACTTTAGGCGGTACTTGCGGATAGGCGGTGCGATGCACGATGCCATCCGCTTCCAACTGGCGTAACTGCTGAGCGAGCATCTTCTGGGATATCTCGGGGATTAGCTTTTCCAGCTCGGAAAAGCGTTGCACCTGGCCACCGAAGAGGTGGAACAGGATCACCAATTTCCAGCGGCCTTCGAGTTGCCGGAGCACTGCTTCCACGCTGCAGGCCGCGGTCGACGGGGTATAAATCTCTCTCATATTTACCTAACTTACTTTTTCGTGGGTTCTTGCCATTTGGTAAGCCTACAGCGAGCATGTGGGTGAAACCATCCTCACATCAGCGAGGAAATACGCCATGAAAATCGAATTGCCTGAATCAATCGCCAGCTACCTTGCAGCCGAAAAAAATACCGACATCGAGATACTGGAGCGCTGCTTCGCCACAGACGCCACCGTGCGCGACGAAGGCCACACCTACAAGGGACTGGAGGCTATCAAAGCCTGGAAGCAAGCCTCGCAGGCCAAGTATCAATACAGCATCGAGCCATTGAGTAGCTCGCAGAAAGGACTGACCGTCACCCTGCTCGCTCGGCTAAGCGGAAACTTTCCTGGTAGCCCCGTCGAGCTCACCTACACCTTTGTACTCGACGACAGCAAGATCGCATCCTTGGAGATCCGCTGATGAGCATCGCACTGGAACTCGAAGGCCGCCAGGCATTGGTCACCGGAGGAACCAAGGGCATTGGAGAAGCCGTCGTCAGCCGCTTACGCGAGGCTGGCGTAAAAGTCCTGGTAGCGGCGCGTTCGCGTCCCGAGCACCTGCCCGAGAACATCTTCGTCTCGGCGGACATCACCACCAGCGAGGGATGTGCCAGCGTCATTGATGCCGTCCATGATCGTCTCGGCGGGCTCGATATCATCGTTCATGTCGCAGGTGGATCATCGGCTCCCGCCGGTGGCTACGCGATGCTCGATGACCAGGAATGGCAGCGGGCTCTGGACCTGAACCTGCTCTCGGCAGTTCGCCTCGACCGAGCACTACTGCCCATGCTGCTCAAGCAGGGTTCGGGCGTCATCATCCATGTCACTTCTATCCAGAACCAGCTGCCGCTACCTGAATCCACCCTGGCGTATGCCGCTGCCAAGGCCGCGCTTTCGAACTACAGCAAGGGTCTTTCCAAAGAGGTCAGCCCCAAGGGCGTGCGTGTGGTCCGGGTGTCACCGGGATGGGTGGAGACGGAGGCCTCAGTCGCCTTTGTGAAGGAAATCGCGAGGCAGAACGGCACCGATTATGAGGGTGGCCGCCAAATCGTGATGGGCTCGCTGGGAGGTATCCCGATCGGACGCCCCGCCAGGCCAAAGGAAGTCGCTGATCTCATCGCATTCCTTGTCTCGCCGCTTGCGAGCTCCATTACTGGCGCCGAATATGTGATTGATGGTGGAACAGTTCCGACCGTGTGACGCTGTTCTTTAGTCAGCATGAATTGTGGCGTGCCCCGTACCGGCTTGCCTCCACTTTTCTGAGTGAAAGACAAAGCGTGAAAGTGAAAAAAGTAAATCTGTGTTCTGTCGCTTGAGCGTCTGCAATGGGTCGGTTTCAGCCGGTCGTGGAAGGCAGAAGTCGGCCACAAGCAATCGTTGGGCAGTGGCAAACAGGTGCCCCGTGTAGAAATCGAGCAGGAGGCGGATTTGCATCCGCCGTCCTCTCACACCGTACGTACGGGTCCGTATACGGCGGTTCAGGCTATGCGGCTAAGCCGGTTTATCATATCCAGAGCCGCCCGAAGTCCAGCCGGCGCAAGCTCCATTCACCGCGCTCCCCCCGCACTCAAGTCCAACGCCTTGGCGACTTGAGCGTCGACAATCAGCGTACCGACTGCAACTCGCGCCACTGCCGCAATGATCCGGCAATCGGCAAACTGACGGTTATGGATCAAACAAGAGTGCCGTCCCAGAGCTTCTCAGAACGGTGAAACCCCCTCTTCGTCCGAGTAATCGCGCATTTGCGCAATGACCTGGTCACCGAAGCGCCGGCGAAACTCTGGCGGACGATCATCGCACTTGTTCCTGGCTGGACGAATGCCTGGGCAGAAACACCTCGGCCAGCATGCAGCGCGCGCTGCCGCCACCGATGCGCTCGATGGTGTCGATGTTCACCGGCAACGGCGTGGTGTGAGCTTCGATCAAGCGACGCTGATCGGCGTCCAGCGATTGCCAGGCTGTGCGCGACATCACCAGCAACGGCTCGCCCGCTGCGTTGTGCACTTCCAGCATGTTGCCGGCAAAGGACTCCAGCTGCGCCCAGTTCAAGGCGATGACCTGTTTACCGCTGGTTTCGAGTCGGTTACGCAGCGCCGCACTTTCGCCCGGATGGGGCACGGACGCCAGGCAAACCACCGCCACACGGGTGCCGACACTCATCATGACGTTGGTGTGATAAATCGCCACGCCCTGGCGGTCCACCGCGTTGAACGCACACAGTTCATAGCCCAGATGGGTGACCAACTGATCCAGGGCCCGTGCGTGGGTGCGCGTGGAATAACCGGCGTAGCAGATCCGCTGTTGCCGATCCAGGACCATGCTGCCCGTGCCCTCGAGGAAAACCTCCTGCTCTTCGAGGCTGGACAGGTCCAGCAACTGCTCGACCCGGTATTCACCCAGCAACCCGTCGAGTACACCTTTGTCCCGCTCCAGACGCCGGTTGTGGCCCTGCATCGGATACAGGACCAAGGTGCCATCCGGGTGGCTGCTCCACCAGTTGTTGGGGAAGATCGAGTCCGGGGTATGCGGCGCTTCGCGATCGTTGTGCACCAGGACTTCAACGTCGTGCCGACGCAACGCGTCAACATAGCCATCGAACTCGGCCAGGGCCTTGAGTTGTACGTCTTCGGCAACGGTTGCCGGACGCTGGAAACGGTTGTTCGCCGCCGTGTCCTGATTGAAGGAAAAACGTGTCGGGCGAATCATTAATACCGTATTGGTGGTTTGCATGGGCACAGACTCAATGAGGGTCGAGAGAGGCTCATTGTCTGTTTCGAGGTGGGAAAAACCCGGTTGATAAAGGCTTTTGCGCTGATGAAAACGGCTGAAGATTGCTGGTTGCCCAGCCGATTCGGTGAGGGCCGGAAAGCAAAAGATCGCAGCCTGCGGCAGCTCCTACTTTGGAATGCGTATCCTTGTAGGAGCTGCCGCAGGCTCGGGCCGCGTTCGGACGATCTTTTGATCTTACTCCATGGTGGTCTTGACCATCGCCAGCTCCGGGTGGCTGACCAGTTTGTCGATGTGCAAATCCGGGTCGTCAAACCAGACCTCGGTCAACACCCGGTAATGCTCCATGTCACGGCAGCGCATGCGCAGGCTGTAGTCGAACGCGCCACTGATCAGGCGACATTCCAGCACCTGCGGGCAGGCCCGAACCTTGGCTTCGAAGGCCTTTTGCGCCGCGCGTCCGCTTTGGTTCGACAACGCCACCAGCACTAGCAACGACAAGCCCGGCGTCAGTTTCTTCTCATCGAGAATCGCGCCATAGCCGCGAATGACCCCAAGCTGTTCCAGCTTGCGTACCCGTTCCAGACAAGGCCTGGGGGTCAGGTGCACGCGCTCGGACAGCTTTTGGTAGGTGATGCGCCCTTCGTGGCGCAACACTTCAATGATTGCCTGATCGATACGATCAAGCACGATCGACAGATCGCGGATATCCGCCATGTACGCCTTGCCTCACTTCAAACGACCCGATAGAAATTGCTGCAAACGTTCACTGTTTGGCCGGTCGAGTATCGTAGCATCGCCCTGCTCTTCGACCCGCCCCTGATGCAAGAACAACACTTGGCTTGAGACCTGCCGGGCAAACCCCATTTCGTGGGTCACCATCAACATGGTCCGGCCTTCTTCGGCCAGCGCCTGAATCACCTTCAACACTTCACCCACCAGTTCCGGGTCGAGCGCCGAGGTTGGCTCGTCGAACAACAGGATTTCCGGTTCCACCGCCAGGGCACGGGCAATCGCCACCCGTTGCTGCTGCCCGCCCGACAGAAACGCCGGGTACTGATCGGCCACCCGTTGCGGCAAGCCGACCTTGTCCAGATACGCCCGTGCGCTCTCTTCGGCGGCCTTGCGACTCATACCCAGGACTCGACACGGCGCCAGTACGATGTTTTCCAGCACGGTCAGGTGGCTCCACAGATTGAAATGCTGGAACACCATCGCCAATCGCGTGCGCAAGCGCTGCAACTGCTTCGGGTTGGCGACACGCATGCCACCGACGCCCTGACGGGTGAGGACTCGCTCGCCATCCAGAGCAATAGCGCCTTCGTCGGCCCGTTCCAGAAAGTTGATGCAGCGCAGCATGGTGCTTTTACCCGAACCGCTGGCGCCGATCATGCTCACCACGTCCCCTGCCCGCGCGTTCAACGAGACGCCCTTGAGCACTTCGTTGTCACCAAAACGTTTATACAGATTTTCAACCGTGAGTTTGTACATGCGAATACTCCTGGAGCGGCACACTTATCGGCGCCGCTCTGGATAAATGATGGAAATCAGTGGGCCGGACCGAGAAAGCTCAGCCAGCGCTTCTCCGCCAGGCGGAACGCGCCGACCAGCCCGAACGACAGCACGAGGTACAGCAGACCGGCGATACCGAAGGCCTGAAAGGTCATGAAAGTCGCGGC
Source organism: Pseudomonas sp. P4_B3 (assembly GCF_056402295.1). Classification (NCBI taxonomy): domain Bacteria; kingdom Pseudomonadati; phylum Pseudomonadota; class Gammaproteobacteria; order Pseudomonadales; family Pseudomonadaceae; genus Pseudomonas; species Pseudomonas sp. P4_B3. The sequence goes on along the minus strand of NZ_JBFUHR010000015.1, from coordinate 5,117 downwards.
GTTGGCGTCCCGGGCGACTTTCAGGATGTCCGGAATCGTTGCGGTGAACGCCACCGAAGTCGCGTGCAACATCAGGATCACTTCGTTGCTGTAGTACGGCAGCGCGCGGCGCAGCGCCGAAGGCAGGATCAGTTGCAGGTACAGGCGCCAGCCACTGAGGCCATAGGCATGTGCCGCTTCGATTTCACCGTAGGGAATGCTGCGGATCGCTCCGGCGAAGATTTCCACGGTGTAGGCGCAGGTGTTGAGGGTGAACGCCAGCAAAGTGCAATTCATTGCGTCGCGGAAAAACGCTTCGAGCAATGGCTGCGAACGGACCACAGCAATGCCGTAGATCCCGCTGTAGCAAATCAGCAACTGGATATACAACGGCGTGCCGCGAAAGATGTAGGTAAACAACTGAACCGGCCAACGCAAAACGCCCAAGCGCGAGACGCGCAAAATCGCCAGGGGCAACGACAGGAAAAAGCCCATGGCAATACTCGCCACCAGCAACCACAAGGTCATGGCCAACCCGGTGAGGGTCTCGCCGTCGCTGAACAGAAAGGGCTTCCAGTATTCGGCAATCAACTCGATCATCGCGCCATCCCCCGTACACCCTGGTTGTAGCGCCGTTCCAACACGCGCAAAACGTAGTTCGAAGCGCTGGTGATCAGCAGGTAAAGCGCTGCGGCCAGCAGCAGGAAATCAAGCATGTTGAACGTGCTTTTGCCGGCCTCCTGCGCGATTTTGACCAGGTCCGACAAACCAATGATCGATACCAGCGCCGTGGCCTTGAGCAGCACCAGCCAGTTGTTGCCAAGGCTCGGCAAGGCGAAACGCATCATTTGCGGGAACACCACGAATCGAAAGCGCTGCCAGCGGTTCAGGCCAAAGCACGCCGCGGCTTCCTGTTGCCCGCGCGGCACACTCAGAATCGCCCCGCGAAAGGTCTCGGTGAAATACGCACCGTAGATGAAACCAAGGGTGATGATGCCGGCCACGAACGGGTCGATTTCCATGTACGACCAGCCCATGGCCTCGGTCAGGGCGCTGAGCCAGCCTTGCAGGCTGTAGAAAATCAGCAGCATCAGCACCAGGTCGGGCACGCCACGGATCAGCGTCGTGTAAAAGGTCGCCGGTAGATTCAACAGCTTCAGCGGCGACAGCTTGGCCGCCGCGCCGAGCAGCCCCAGCGCCATGCTCACCAGAAGCGCGAGCGCCGACAGTTTGAGGGTGACCCAGGTGCCGTGCAGCAACAAAGGGCCATAGCCTTGCAGGGCCGAAAAGTCGAGCCCCAGAATATTCAGGAAGGAATTCACGCCAGTCACCTGTCTTGATGCGCCCCGGTCGCTGCGACACAGCGACCGGGGCGCGAGGATCAGTTGTTGTAGAGGTCCAGGTCACCGAAGTGTTTCTGCTGGATCTGCGCGTAGATGCCCTTGTCGTGCAGGGCCTTGATGGCGGCATTGAGCATGCCTTTGAGCTCTTCGTTGTCCTTGCGCACACCAATGGCGATTTCCGACGGTACCAACGGGTCGCTGATGCCTTCACTGTTCTGGAAGTCCGCACCTTGTGGCGAGGTCAGGAAACTCATCTGCGCTTGCAGCTTGTCCTGGATCGACGCATCGAGACGGCCATAAACCAGGTCGGCGTAGACCTGATCCTGGTTCTGATAGGCCCGCAGTTTCACCCCGCCCGGCCCCAGCTTGGCCTTGGCGTAGGTTTCCTGAATCGTGCCCTGCATGTAACCGATGGTTTTTCCACGCAGTGATTCGGCGGTAGGCAGCAGTCCGGAGTCTTTGCGGGTGACGATGGCGGTCGGTCCGGCGTACAGGCGATCGGTAAAGTCGATCTGTTTTTTGCGCGCGTCGGTAACGGTCATCGACGATTCGATGGCATCGAACTTACCGGCCTTGAGCCCCGGAATCAGCCCGTCGAAATCATTGCTGACCCACACGCAGGTCAGCTTCAGCTCGGCACATATCGCATTGCCCAGATCCACGCCGAAGCCCTGGACCCCACCATCGGCCGTGGTGGATTCAAAGGGTGGGTAGCTTGGGTTGACGCCAAATCGCAGCTCCTTCCATTCCTTGGCACTGGCGCCCGTGGTGCAGCAGAGCAACGCGAGTGCCGGCAAAGTCAGCCATTTGATGTTCATCTTCTAGAGTCCCGGATTATTTTGATTTATAGCGATCCGGCGCTTGCGTCGGACCACACTTTTTTGACAGGGGCAGAGAGTCGATGCGGTCTTCACCGCAGCCGTTTTTGTTGTTGTTTTCGACTGGAAGCAGCCAGTCGTCGGAGTTGTACTCCATCTCAAGCGGCGAACGACAAGCGCTTGAAACGGACCATCAGAATGCCAATTGCCGGGACGGTGCTGGTGTCGTAACCCCGGGTTCAAACAGCGTGCCTGTGCTGAACGAATGGCTTTCACAGCCGATGCTGTCGTCGCAGCAAGTCACTGTGTCCCCGCTTTAAGGGAGCGGCACAGGAATGTGCTTGTCTTTGCGGCCTTCTTCATTTGCATGACGATACTGCGGTGACTGTCACTTCGCCGATTGCGCTGTGCGCTCGCTGTTTTTCGACTTCTCTTGCTGTATCCACGGTCAGTATTGGCCGAAATCTTCTCTGAATTGCCTCGACAATAGTCCAGACCGGCACACCAAAAATCGCCCAAAGGAACCCAATATGACCCGTTACATTGACGTCAATGATCTGAGCTGCCTCGTCCAGGAAAAAGGCTTGCCTCGTTGCCTGATCGAAATGGCCGAGTACATCCGTCAAGACTACGTACGCTGGCCGGATTTCGAAAAATGCGCGCGCCTGGCGAACCACTCACCCGAGGGCGTCATCGAGCTGATGCCCGTGTCTGATGCAGCGCTCTACGCCTTCAAGTATGTCAATGGACATCCGAAGAACACCCACAATGGCATGCTGACGGTCATGGCCTTTGGTGCACTGGGAGACGTCGATACTGGCAAACCTGTGTTACTGAGTGAAATGACGCTGACGACCGCCATTCGCACCGCTGCCACATCTGCGCTCGCAGCCCGCTACCTCGCCCGACCGGACAGTCGCCGAATGGCACTTATCGGCAATGGCTCACAAAGCGAATTTCAGGCCCTGGCATTTCATACACTGCTAGGCATTACTGAAATCAGTCTCTACGACATCGATCCTGCCGCGACGGCGAAGCTGGTAGCCAACCTGCGGGCCTACCCCGCCATTCAGGTGACCGTTGCCAACACCGTCGCGCAAGCGGTAAGGGGGGCCGATATCGTGACCACGGTCACGGCCGACAAGGCCTACGCAACTATTTTAACCCCTGAGATGATCGAGCCCGGGATGCACCTCAACGCCGTGGGTGGCGACTGTCCAGGCAAGACCGAACTGCACCGGGACATCGTCGAGCGTGCGCGGGTCATGGTTGAGTACGAACCGCAAAGCCGCATTGAAGGCGAAATACAGCAGATGCCCGTTGACTCACCGGTTATCGAGTTCTGGAAAGTCATCAATGGTCAGACCCAAGGTCGCCAGCATGCCGGGGAAGTCACCTTGTTCGACTCGGTCGGCTTCGCCATCGAGGACTACTCCGCCTTGCGCTATGTGCTGGATGTTGCACGAACGCTCGACATTGGCAGCGACATTCAGCTGGTACCACAGCTGCAGGATCCCAAGAACCTGTTCTCGTTGCTGCAGCCTTCAGCAACTGACGATGTAAGGCTTCGGGCTTAATACCTAAACGCTGCGCCCCTGTGGGAGCGAGCCTGCTCGCGATAGACGTTAACGATAACGCGTGTTTCTGAATAAACGCGCCGTCCTTCAGTCCATCGTCGGAACGCCGCCCGAAGCAATCGAGTGTCGAGCCGCCAAAGGGGCTCACCAACGCAACTCAAAGGCATTTTTCGCACCCGGCTGGATGCTGCTGCCCAAACGTGCGCACTCGCGAGAAAGGGTGTCGTGCAGCCATTGACGGTCATCCCCTTCGGCGCGACAGATGCGAAAGCGACACAGGCGGGTGGGTATCAAGTCCAGCGACTGCAGGTGCCCGCCCGGGTCAAGCGAGGCAAAGTATAGAAGCCCCAGGTCGCCGCGAAAGGCTGTGTAGCCCTCGATGCCTTCGTAATCGTTCAGAAGATCACCGCAGCCATAGAGAATCAGGTGGTCGCGGTACACCTCGATGCCTTTGACGTGGTGTGAGGAATGCCCGTGCACCACGTCAACTCCGGCCTCGTCGATCAAGGCGTGGGCGAACCGGACTTGCTCGCGCGGGATATCGAACCCCCAGTTGTCGCCCCAGTGAATGGAGGCGACCACCAGATCCCGCGGTTTTTTGCCCTCGAGAATCCGTTTGGCCACAGGGCGCAGGCTTTGCATCGACAGATCCTCCAGCCGCGCGACGCCCGCGCGCTTATCCGTGGCGGCCCAGTCTGACGCTATGCCGCTGTCGGGTGCGCCGAGGCCAAACACCAGCAAGCGCCGCCCGCCAGGCAGCAGCAACACGGCGGGCGCTTCGGCAGATTGCCGGTTGTGCCCGGCGCCGGCGCTGCACATACCATTGCTCGCCAGGGTATCTAGCGTATCGGCCAGGCCGGCAGCCCCCCAGTCCAGCACATGGTTGTTGGCCAGCACGCAGCAGTCGATGCCGGCTGCGCTAATGACCGGGAAGTTCTCCGGGCTCATGCGGTAATTGATGCCCTTTGGCTCCGGTCGTCCGCGGCGGGACACCGCAGTTTCCAGATTGATGATGCGTGCGTGTGGCTGGCGAAGCTCGAACTCATCCAGCGCAGCGCCCCAGACATAGGTGAAATCGACTGGGCGGGGAATCGAACCATTGACTCGTTCTGCCAGCCGGACGTAATCGCCGGCATTCTTGACGTAAGCTTCGTAAAGCCGCGGATCGCCAGGATGCGGCAGTACTGCGTCGATGCCGCGGGCGGTCATGACGTCGCCGCAGAGAAACAGCTTAAGCGTATCGGTAACAGCTGCCATGGCACCCTCCCGAATATAAGTCGGGGGGGATGTTTCCATCCCCCGGCTTATTATTGGTTCTTCACGCAATCCCGGGGAGCACATATAACGAAATATCTGTAGGGGCTGCCGAAGGTTCGGGCCGCGTTCGGACGATCTTTTTG